>CAMWXE010000070.1 GCA_947178145.1 uncultured Lachnospiraceae bacterium
ATAAAGTCAAGCCGTTCGAAAAATCGAAGCAATATATTCTATTTTCAAAGTTCCTGTCGCAAAGAGGGGCTTTTATTTTACCCTTTTGTCGCCTCAATCATATATATTCGGTCTGTATTGAATCGAACATGGGTGAACTCATCACCTTGAGGGCGTAGGGGAATTTTTTTAGCATGAATGATGATGTAGTAGGTAGGAGAAAGATTTCACTCCCACTTTTGAAAGAGTGAAAAAGCCAGGTATTGTGAGGGGCATCGCAAGAACTTCTCACAGTACTTGACGTTTTGCACCGGAGTAGTTAATTAAATTGTTTAGTGTTCACTTTTTGGGGAAAGGTTGTGATAAGCGAATGACAGAATTGAAAAAAGGAATAAATAGTTTCCAATTAAAATTGTTAGGTCTTATCTTTATGACGCTTGATCATATCGGTTTCTATATTTGCCACAGTATTGATAGAAATCCGCTTAGAATAATGGGACGAATTGCTGCACCGTTATTTTTATACATAATGATAAATAGTATATCTCATACAAGAAATAAGATAAAATACATACTTAGATTGTATAGTGCCCATGTACTTATTTGTCTGATGACCTTGTTTGTTACAATCGTAGGAAATGAGCAGTTTGGAAGTCATGATCAATTTAGTATTTTATCAACATTTGTGTATACAGCTATTTTCATATGTATTATAGAAAAAATGGCAAGTTCCCATAAAAAAATAACAATGAATAATTTGCTCTTATTTTCTTTGGCTGTTGCAATTATTATCATTCCAATTGTAATCATGTTATTGTTCAGCAGATTCGAAATATTATATCAGATTTTTCTGCCTAATATATTGATAGTCCCATATTCTCCTTTGTTTATATTAATGGGGATATGCTGGTATTTTGCGAAAGACAAAACAAAACAGGTTGCTATTTTGGCTCTTTTTTCTTTTCTTTCCCTTATGGGCACACAGTTATCAGCTCATTTTAATATATGGATATTTATGGGTTTTTTTAACAATATACAGTTTTTTATGATTCTTTTTGCCCCATTTATATATTTATATAATGGCAGGAAAGGAAAATCCATGAAATATTTTTTCTATATATATTATCCTGTACATATTTTTGCCCTTATGCTAATCGGTCAGTAACTCTGAAAGAATTTTTCTCTCTGAAATTTATGCTGTGGATTTATGAGGATTAAGAATTATATTTTGAATAGATCGGTCAACTGTAAAAGGCATATATATAGAAGAAAATCGCAGGCATACAGGGCAAAGAAATAAAGGGCAGTGCCAATGCATGGTGGAAATCGTCTAATCCGGGAACGAGGCGGAGGGAATCCGGTATTTGGAAAAGATTACGAACGAAAACCTGCCATGCTTTTTTGGCAAAATCTATCTGCGCGGCGGCAGAATCCGGATGTACCCGGCTGCTGTTTTTCGTAAAAAGGCTTTGTATGAATCAGATAAAGGAACTGTTTGAAGGCGTGACACTCAGTTTCCGGCGCTCTCATACACGGAAATCCCCTTCTGAAATAGTTTGTATGCAACGAACCAGATGACAGCTGCCACTGCACATTCCGCGCCGATTGTTTTCCAGATATTGGCATCGATCAGGAAGAATGTGGACGGAATATACGCCACGAACGCAAACGGCAGGATTGTCATCAGCACGGCTTGAATCGGCTTTGCGTAAATCTCAACCGGATATTTTGCAAAGTCTGCGACCTCGTATGCGGTTGTCATGATCGCTGAGCTGTCCTTCAACCAGAACGCAATGGACGCCAGGATTAATTTGACGGAGGTGTAGATAACAGTCCCCGCCGACACGGAGATGATAAAAAACAGCAGCCTGACCGGTGTGACCTGTACAGTGCCCTTTGCGACAGACCGGCCTACCAGGATCAGGCCGACCAGAATTTCCCCCAGCGCGTCAAACTGAACCTTTTCACAGACAATCTGGAAAAAAATGTTCATGGGGCGCAGGATGTATTTGTCGAAGGTGCCTTTGATGACCATCTGCCAGCCGACCATCCATAGATTGTCCGTCAGCAGGTGGTCGATTCCTCTCGGAAGCTGTGCAAAGCCATAGATAAAGAGCATCTGTTCCAGAGTCCATTCCTGCATGGACGGGATCTGTTCAAAGACAAGGTACAGAAACGCCAGCCCTGCCGCCTGTGAAATCAAAAATCCGCTCAGTCCAATAAAAAAATCCGCTTTTGACTGCATGGTTGTCTTCACATATTGTATCACAAAAATACGGTACAGATTCAGATATCTCGATAGTTTTTTCATCGTCCGTCAGCCTCCCAAAATCACGATTCTTTTTTCAATTTTTTTCCACAGAAAACTGCCAAGCAATGAGAGTATTACGACCCACAATGCCTGTTTTCCAAGCTGTTCCAGCACCTGCACACCAGAATATTTTCCCAGATAAATCATGACGGGCACATAGATGATCGCCGTAAACGGCAGAAACGAAAAGATTCTTTGCAGCGCCTCCGGGAAAAAGGAAATCGGAATCAGCTTTCCTGTCAGAAAATTCAGCGCAGCATTTTTGATGATATTCATTCCAAAAATGTAGGTGGTGATAAAGGCCAGCATTCCAAAACAGTAGTCGAAATAAATGTAGATGAAAAAACTCAGCAAAATGCTGACAAGCGTCGCCGCGATCGTCACCGGGCTGGTCACAGGCATTCCCAGCTTACAGACTTTATAAATCTCCAGCCCAATCCAGATAAACAGCGTGGGGACAACCGCCCGGTAGATCATGATTCCGAGTGACTGGAACACAAGGCGTGTGCGGTAGCTGATTGGTTTTATCAGGCTCATCGCCACACTGCCGTCCGTCACATCGTATCCGATCTCGGAGGAGATTCCCACCATGACCATATCGGATATCGTGTATGACATAAATACGTACAGTATCATTTCGTTTCTGGAAAAGCCGCCAAGCTGTCCCGACGGGGCACTCGCATAGATTGCCATCCAGAGATAGTAATAGATGAACATGCCAAGAAATTTTCGCAGAATAAAAAGATAAAATCTTCCCTTGTATACGAAATTGGATTTAATCTGGTTTACGGCAAAAGGCCAGTAAATTCTAAAACATTTTTTCATACCGCTCTGTCCTCGCTGCCCTGATAAATTTTTTTCACGATATCCGTAAGCTCCGTCTCCTTGATCTGAACGTCCTTTACCTCTGCGATTCCCATCACTTTTGCGATGACCTCAGCGACGGTACACTCTTTTTTGCTAAAGCGCACCTGGATACCATTTTCCTGCCTGTGAAGCGTAAACTGGCCGGAAAGCTGCTGCAGCATGTCCGCCTGACGCGCATTGGGGCTTTGTTTCCACTCAAATACAATGCGGCAGCTGTCGCCGTAGTCCTGCCTGAGCTGGTTCAGTGTAGAATCGTATATCTTCTTTCCGGCATCGATGATGATGATGCGCTGGCACAGTTCCTCAATGTCGCTCAGGTCGTGCGTGGTCAGAATGACGGTGGTGTTGTACTTCTGATTGATCTCGCGGATTGCCTGACGAATCCTGTCCTTGACGACAACGTCCAGACCGATGGTCGGCTCGTCGAGATAGAGCACCTTCGGGTTATGTAACAGCGCTGCCGCCAGGTCCGCGCGCATCCGCTGTCCGAGCGACAGTGTCCGCACGGTGCTGTGCATAAATTCCTGCAGGTTCAGGACATCGTTGAGGAACGCCATCCGCTCCTCAAAGTCATGGCGGCTCACCTCATAGATTTCCTTCAGGACTGTGTATGTCTCGCCCAGCGGCAGATCCCACCAGAGCTGCGTACGCTGTCCGAACACAACGCCGATATTTCTGGCGTTCTTTTTCCGCTCCTTGTACGGCTCCAGACCATTCACCGAACAGGTGCCGGAGGTCGGTGTAAGGATTCCCGACATCATCTTGATTGTGGTGGATTTCCCGGCGCCGTTGCTTCCGATATAGCCGACCATCTCCCCCTCGCGAATCGCAAAGGAGATATCATCCACCGCCGTTTTTGTCACGGTTTCCTTTGAAAACAGCCCTTTGACCGCGCCCTTAAAGCCCGGATAGTGCTTCGCCGTCACAAACTCCTTGCGGACATTGTTCAGTTCGATTATATTTTCGCCCATTTTTTTGTACCCCTATTCATTTTCATACGAGAAACTGACACCATACGCCAAGGCAGGCCGCACAGCAGTCTTAGAGACTGCCATAGTGAGTGCCAGGTGGAATGGTATCGTGTTGTCTAGTATAGCACGGTTGTTCTGTATTTTCAAGTTTTTGCATCATTTGTAATTGTAAATATTGTTTTTCGGTGGCGTAATTTATTTGTTAACAGGTTCTGTTGCGCGTCTTCCGAAATATAGGTATACTATATTTCGTATGGCAGTTAACAGTTTATTATCTGGGAGGGGTGCGGTTATGGGCAGTAATACAATCGTAAATATCGGAGCGCAGCAATTTGACAGGCTTAGGGAGCAGGGGGTTTTTTATGTTGATAAGACTGGATTTATCAAAGAGTGGTGGGAGAGAGGTTCCGATGTGACACTCATCACACGTCCCCGGCGATTTGGGAAGACATTGAATATGCGTATGCTGGAGTGTTTCTTTTCGAACAAATATGCAGGCAGAGGAGAGCTGTTTGAAGGTCTTGCTATCTGGAACGATGAGAAGTACAGACAGATTCAGGGAACATATCCGGTGCTGTTCTTAAGTTTTGCGGGAGTAAAGGCGGATAATCTTAAGGATATGAAGGCCGCACTAAAGATTGTCATTTCCAATCTGTATGGAATGCACAGGGAGATTATGAAGTCAGACAAGTTTGACGGGAATGACAGGGAATCCTTTGCAGCAGTAAATGAAACGATGGAAGATGTCAAAGCACAGACTGCTGTCAACTCGCTGTGTATCTATCTCGAAAAGTACTATGGGAAAAAAGTGATTGTGCTGCTTGACGAGTACGATACCCCGATGCAGGAAGCGTGGATCGGCGGCTATTGGGATAAGGCGGTTGGCTTTTTCCGGAGTTTTTTTGACAATACGTTCAAGACCAATCCACATCTGCATCGAGGAGTGATAACGGGAATTACAAGAATTTCAAAAGAAAGTATTTTTTCTGATCTCAATAATCTGGATGTGATTACAACAACCTCGGATGAGTATGCAGTTTCGTTCGGATTCACAGAGGATGAGGTATTTGGTGCTCTCGACGAAGCGGGGCTTGGCAGTGAGAAAGAAAATGTCAAATACTGGTATGACGGATTTACATTCGGAAGTTGTGCGGATATCTATAATCCATGGTCGATCGCATCCTTTATCAAAAGAAACGGAAAGTATGGCGCATACTGGGCGAATACAAGTTCAAACGGTCTTATTAATTCCCTGATACAAACGGGGAAGGCAGAGCTCAAAGAGACAATGGAGATACTCATAAAGGGCGGAAGCTTTAAGGCTGTGATCGATGAGCAGATTGTTTTCAATCAGCTTGCAGACAGCACCGATGCAGTCTGGAGTCTGCTGCTTGCGACGGGTTACTTAAAGATTCTTGAAGTGGAGGTTGTGGGGGAGGACAAAGAGGAATACTATACGCTGACGCTCACCAATAAGGAGACGGCCCTGATGTTTAAAAACATGGTGAACAGTTGGTTTAAGAACAATTCCCGGATTCCGTACAATGATTTTATCAAGGCGATGCTGATGGATGATGTGGATTCCATGAACGAGTTTATGAATGACATTGCGCTTGCGAGTTTCTCCAATTTTGATGTGTCAAAGGGTGCATCTTCAAAGGATGCGCCGGAGCGGTTTTACCATGGATTTGTGCTGGGACTGATCGCGGATTTGGCGGGAAGATTTGTGATTAAATCCAACAGGGAAAGCGGATTTGGCCGCTATGACATAATGCTGAAACCCCAGGATAGAGAGAACGATGATGCTTATATCATAGAATTTAAGGTACACAAGCCAAGAAAGGAAAAAGATTTGGAGCAGACGCTTGCAAACGCGCTTTTGCAGATCGAGGAGAAGCGATATGAGGCGGAACTGATCGCGGAGGGATTTGTGCCGGGGCGCATCAGAAAATACGGCATTGCATTCAAGGGAAAAGAATGTTTGATAGGATAGCGGAAATAGCACAGCAAAAAACGGAACGACTATTAATTAAAATAATTAAATAATAGTGGAAAAATAACATAAAATCCGTTATAATATAAAAACAGACAGGCACAATGAATGTTATTGCATGTTTCGGAAGATATATTGCCGAAAAATAGAGAGTAACAGGAATATAATATGTGCAATTTGCACAAGAGAGGCAATTGTTTATGGTAAAGTTTCTGAGAGAGGCTGCCGGGGTCGTGCCTTCAAAGCGGCAGCTAATGTGGTATGATACGGCATTCTATGCGTTTATACACTTTGGAATGAACACGTTTACGGATAGGGAGTGGGGAGACGGGACAGAACCGGAAAGCCTGTTTGCCCCTGCCCATCTGGATTGCGGCCAGTGGGCTTCTGTGCTGCGTGCTGCGGGAATCCGCGGGATGATACTCACGGCCAAGCACCATGACGGGTTCTGCCTGTGGCCCTCCCGTTACACGGAACACAGTGTGAAGAACGCCGCCTGTAAGCGGGATGTGGTTGGCGAGGCAGCCAGCGCGTGCAGGGCGGCCGGGCTTTCCTTTGGCGTCTATCTCTCCCCGTGGGACAGAAACTGTGCCTGCTATGGCACGCCGGAGTACAATGACTATTACTGTGCACAGCTCGAGGAACTGCTTACCGGGTACGGGGAGCTGTTCTGTGTCTGGCTTGACGGGGCATGTGGGGAGGGACCAAACGGAAGAAGGCAGGAATATGATTTTCCGCGCTATATTAAAATGATTCGAAAGTACCAGCCCAATGCGGTCATTTTCTATGACAAGGGGCCGGATGTGCGCTGGTGTGGGAATGAGGCGGGGAACTGCCGTGTGTCTGAGTGGGCTGTGGTGCCCTCGGAACTGTGTCCGCTCGCTCCGGTGCAGACAGGACCTGGACCGCTTGCCGGAGAGGGAGATTTGACGGATCTCTACAACACGGACAGATTTGTCGGCGGTATGAGCAGTATTCTGTATTCCAGGGGACTGTCGTTCGTGCCTTCTGAGGTGGACACTTCCATCCGTCCGGGCTGGTTTTGGCACAGTCAGGAAAATCCGCGGCCATTGAGGACGCTGTTTGAGATTTATCTGGGGGCTGTGGGCGGCAATGCCTGCCTGAATTTAAATATCCCGCCGGACAGGGATGGCCTGCTCGACGCGCGTGATGTCGCGCGTCTTATGGAACTGCGCCGTTTGATCGACCGGGAGTTCGGAAACCCGCTGGAGGTGACGGTAAAACAGCAAAAAAACGGGTATCCCACGCAGCCAGCGTATCTGATTACCCTTGCACATCCAGTCTCCAGGGTCAGGTATGTTGAGCTGCGGGAGGAGATTGAGAAAGGGCAGCGCATTGAAACCTTCCGCATTGAGGCGGTGTTCCACGAAGGAAAAAATTATCCGCTCTACCAGGGAACGACTGTCGGAAACCGCAAAATCTGCGCGCTTACGGACCCTTTTGCGGAGCAGAACAGGCTGCTGGACAGCAGTGGGGACAAGACGGACAAGCTGCTGGTCAAAGTGACGGCAGCGCGCGGTGAGGTCTCTCTCAAGGAGATTAAGGTATATGGGGAATAAGGATAACAAAGAAAACGGACAAAGGAGTGACGGAGGATGAGAAAGGTGACGGACCCTTTTGCGAAGGGCTGTATGGGAAGCGCGGCATTCAGGATTCCTTCTGTGCTGACGACGCAGGGAGGTACGCTTGTGGCGGCCTGCGATGCGCGCTGGGAGCATGGGAAGGATTCTGCGGGAAATCTGGAGACGGTTGTCGCGCGCTCCTGTGATAACGGGATGAGCTGGGAGAGACAGTTTGTAAACCATTTTGAGGATGTGGCAGACGGCACGGACCGCTGTATTTTCAGTGCGGGCTTCATTGACCCCGCACTGGCCGAGGATTCCGCCGGAAATCTGTATCTGCTGGCGGACTTGTGTCCTGCTTTCGTGGGCGCAAGGGCGGTGAACGGCATGGTGTGCGGACAGCAGAACGGGGGAAGGCATCCGAACGGCCGCATGGCGCTGAAGGATATAGAGAGCTGCACGCGCGCGGAGACGCAGGAATTGACTGCTGAGACGTATCCCTACTATGCCGGGGAACCGGACGGGAGCGGTTATTTTCCGGTTCTGCGCATGTGCGACAGGAAACCATATAAAACATATGTTCTTGACGGTGAGGGGTATCTGTACCAGCGCAGCGAGGGGGACGCGGCTGTGGAGCCTGTGATGATTCCGCAGCTGGACGGCAATGGCGCCAGGACTTCAAAACGCATTCAGGCCAACATCTATTTTGCGGCCTCCCCGATTAAGGCATACCCGGCCTTTCATATCATTTGCCGCGTCAGCAGGGACGGGGGGAGGACATGGGGAACAATGCAGGATATCAGCGCGCAGATTGACTGTGTTGGTTTCACGGGTGTCTGCCCTGGCAGGGGATATGTTTGCCGGCACGGGAGCAGGGAGCGGATCATTTTTCCGATCTATGACAACAATCTGGGGACAGAGTTTGCCAGTGTGATTTACTCGGAGGACGGCGGCGCTACATGGAAGCGGGGGCGGCGCGCGGACCAGACCGGTTACTCGGAGGACGGCGTGTGTGTCAAATCCTCGGAATCCCAGGTGGCAGGGCTGCCGGACGGGCGTCTGCGGATGTACTCGCGGAATATGATTCGGGAGGTGACGTACACGGACAGCTTTGACGGCGGCGAGACGTGGGGCGTTTATCAGAGAGAACCGATGCTGCGCTACTGCGGGAACTGTATGGTGTCTGTGATCAACTATTCCCGGCTGATTCAGGGAGTGTCTGTGCTGCTGGCAAGCTATCCTGGAGGAGATGACGAGATGTACCGCCGGGTCAACGGGATGATTGCGGTCGGTTTCATACAGGAGACAGGCGAGGTCCATTGGAAGCACCATTACCAGGTGAATCAGGAAGCGTTTAATTATAGCTGCCTGACGGAGCTTTCGGACGGAAGAATTGCGCTCTGGTACGAGTATGAGGAGGCAGCGATGCGGTACGAGGTCTATTCCCTGGAGGAACTGATGGGAACGGGACAGACAAATACAGAAGCTTTCTGACGACAATGTGTGTGTAAATAAATGAAATAGAATACAAAACCGCTGCAGCCCTTTGGGAGAAAGGGATTACAGCGGTTTTTGTTCTGCCTGTCCGTTCGGTGGTTTCCCGTCTGATTCGGAAAGAAAATTAACTTTTTCAACATTTTGCATAATAAATAAATGATAAAATTAAATAGAATATACAAACTAGTGAATTATTATTGCAATTTAAAAAATAGGGGAGTATAATGGGCTTAAATAATTGCATAAACCATTTCTGTACAGATGCGTTTTTGAAGTTAATTTAAGCTGTTGGTTTGTATCGCTGGACCTGATGCCAGACGGTGCATTGTTTCAAATGTGGAGAGAAGCTATGAAAGATACGAAAGCAAAAGTTACTGTTCCAAAAAAGACCTTTTCCCAGCAGCTCGCCAAAGCAAAGTCTTACTGGCAGCTGTATGTGTTTCTGATTCCCTGCATTCTCTACTTCGGTATCTTCCGGTATGCGCCCATGGGCGGACTGCAGATGGCCTTCAAGGATTACAATGTGGTTCAGGGTGTGTGGGGGTCGCCGTGGGTTGGCTTCAAGCACTTTATCCGCTTTTTCGAGTCGCCGGATTGCTGGAATGTGATCTCGAATACGCTCAAAATCAGTATTTTAAGCCTTATTTTGGGTTTCCCGCTCCCGATTCTGGTCGCGCTTCTGCTCAACCAGTGCAGGAGCAAGCGGTTTGGCAAGGTGGTTCAGACGACAATTTACGCACCGCATTTTATCTCGGCGGTTATTATCGTCGGTATGCTGAACCTGTTCCTGTCCCCCAGTTCCGGCGTCATCAACAAGATTATCGAACTGTTTGGCGGCGAGGCTGTGATGTTTATGGGAAGTGCGTCCATGTTTCCCGCGATTTATGTCATCTCGGAAATCTGGCAGAATACCGGATACAGTTCCATTGTCTATACGGCGGCGCTCAGCGGTGTCAGCCCGGAACTGCACGAGTCCGCTATCATGGACGGTGCCACGGTGTGGCAGCGCATCCGCTACATTGATCTGCCCTCCATCATGCCGACCATTATCATTCTGCTGATTATGAATACAGGCCGCGTGCTGACAGTGGGGTACGAGAAGATATACCTGATGCAGAACAGTCTGAACTTAAGCGCGTCGGAAGTGATATCGACCTACGTGTACAAACAGTCCCTCGGTTCGGCCACACGCCCTAATTTCAGCTATTCGGCGGCAATCGGATTCTTTGAGTCGGTGGTGAGTCTGGTACTGTTGATGATCGTAAACAAGATTTCCGCGAAAGTTGCGGATATGTCTCTTGTATAGGAGGTGCAGTTATGGATGGACAAGCAAAGAAAAATAACTACAAAAGGGAGGGGAACCGGTCGTTCCACATCTTTAACTACATTTTTCTCGGGATGATTTTCCTGTTGGTGGCGTATCCGATTTACTTTGTGCTGATCGCCTCCATAAGCCATCCCTCGGCGGTGGGAACCGGCCAGGTGCTCCTGCTTCCAAAGCAGATTACGATTGAGGGTTACAAGGCCGTGTTTTCGGATGATTCCATTATGACAGGCTACAAAAATTCGCTGATATACACAGTCACAGGCGTGCTGTTCAGCGTGGTGACTACCGTTCTGGCGGCTTATTCCCTGTCCCGGAGAGATATGCCTGGAAGGAAGGCACTCATGATGCTGATTGTGTTCACGATGTATTTCGGGGGCGGTATGATTCCTACATACATTGTGGTCAATAACCTGAAGCTGACCAATACCATGTGGTCACTGATCCTTCCAACCCTGATTGTGCCATATAACCTGATTGTCGCAAGGACATTTTTTGAGACTTCCATTCCGTCGGAGCTGCGGGAGTCTGCCTACCTGGACGGGTGCACGGAGTTTCGGTTTTTTACAGATATTGCACTGCCGCTGTCCAAGGCGATTGTTGCGATTCTGGTTTTGTTCTACGGCGTTTCCCAGTGGAATACCTACTTTAATGCCATGATTTACATCCGCAGACAGGAAATGTATCCGCTGCAGCTTGTACTGCGCAATATCCTGATTGAGAATCAGGTTTCGCAGGAGATGATGCAGGATGCACAGCAGGCGGCGGCCCAGATAGAGCGCGCGGGTCTGATTAAGTACGTGTCGATTATCGTGTCAGCGGCGCCACTAATGATATTGTATCCGTTCATACAGAAGTATTTCGTGAAGGGTGTCCTGATCGGCTCTGTGAAAGGGTAGCAATTATAAATTTTAAGGAGGAACAGATTATGAAGAGAAAGAATTTGGCAAAAATGACTGCATTGCTGCTGACATGCTCCATGATGGCAGGCGGATGCGGGAACAATGGAGGCGGAGCGGACTCGACAGCGAACAATACAACTGCATCGTCTGGGACAGAGAGCAGCGCGTCAACGGAGAATGCACAGGTACAGGAGAACCAGGGCGGCGGCTCGGCGCCGATCGCGGAGGGGGCAGGTTATGAGTGGATTGCTGCCAATGTGCCAAAACTATCAGACGAGTTGGTAACCTTTAAGCTTGTCGCTTTTCAGGAAGTATCACAGATTGACTACAATAACATGGAATTTTTCAAGGCGCTGGAGGCGGCGACAAACGTTCATATAGACTTTGAGTGCTTTCCGGCCAGCAGCTATAATGATCAGAAAAATATCATGCTCTCCACCAACGATTATCCGGATGGATTTTTTGGATACAACACTTTGAGCATGGATGATTTGAATCTGTATGGACCGATGGGAGTATTTATTCCGGTGGACGACCTGATTGACCAGTATTGTCCGAATTACAAAGATGTTCTGACACGCTTTCCGAATCTGGACGGCATGAGCACATCGCTGGCTGACGGGAAGAAGTATTCCTGGGGAACAGTCAATGAGTCGCCGGCCAGGGATTATCCTGATAATCTCTATATCAACAAGACATGGCTGGACAACCTGAACCTGGAGGTTCCGACCACCATGGAAGAGTACTATGAAGTGCTGAAGGCTTTCAAGGAGCAGGATGCGAATGGGAACGGTGATCCGAATGATGAGATTCCCTATACATTTCTGGCAATCAACCAGATCAACGGTTATGGAAGTTTCTTCGGAGCATACGGCCATGCGGAAGCATTCAACGCTGCAGGCAGCACGCTGAACCATTTCGTGGTAGAGGATGGGAAAGTAATCTATGAGCCGATCACAGAAGAGTGGAAGACGGCTGTTAAGGAACTGGGAAAATTTGTGCAGGAAGGTCTATGGGATCAGGAAGGTTTCGTGCAGGATGGCGACCAGTACAGCGCCAAGCTGACAAGCGCGACGCCAATCGTTGGCTCCGCTTACACATGGGCATCAGGCAGCTTTGGAGACAATGGGGATCAGTATATTGCCATCGCTCCTTTAAAGGCGACTGCGGATTCGCAGGAACCCAAGGTTCACAAGCGTCAGAACCATGTAAGCTTCCTGGGAACGGGCTTTTCCATCACAAACAAGTGTGAGAATCCTGAAATTCTGGCACAGTGGGTGGATCTGTTCTACAATGAGACCATGACGATTCTGAGCTATCGCGGACCAGAGCGCGTAAAGAATATTGACGAGAACGGTGTCTTTACCTATGATGAAACGCCCGGCGCAGACGGGGCAAGCTTCGACACAATCACCCAGCATGAAGCACCTTTCGACGGTACACCGAAGTGTATGACGAACGATATGTTTGTCAATAAAATCATCACTGAGACAATGAAAAATGATAAGATTGATGTTATCAATGAATTTTATCTCAACGCTTCGGCAAGCGTGACGCTTCCAAGTATGCAGTATACAGACGATGAGAGCCAGTTCTTAAGTGACTATGGCGCAAGTGCCCAGAATTATGTGGAGAGCTGCCTTGCAGAGTGGCTGCTGGGAAAGAGCGACATTGATGCAGACTGGGATAAATATCTGGCACAGCTGGAGACACTCAAGGTTCAGGAGTACATTGACATTATGCAGACAGCATATGACAGAACAATTGGAAAATAAACAGACAGATAAAAAGCGGTGCGGATGCACCGCTTTTTATCTGCATACGGGCACCCGGAGGAAGAATGTCAGCAGGGGCTGAAGGGTGCCCGACGTGCGAGTAGGGGAAGGAAACTTCCCTGCTCGACTTTAGTGGGGAATCAGAGGTCAAGAGCCTTGGACAGGTATGGCAGGAGCGTTTCCGCCATCCGCCAGAATCCAAGGTCGTTGGGATGGGTGCGGTCCACAGTGCAGCTGTCCCGCCCCCTGTCGCCGAACAGCGAGAGACTGTCCACATACTGGATCTGCGCGCCCTGGCTGGCAGCCCAGGTGCAGGTCTCGCGCACAATCTCCCTCCGTTCGCCATCCGTCCCCGGAAGATTCGGATACGGTCGGGACATAGCGATTACCGGCAGCGTTGGGTTTCTGTCGAGAATCGTTTTCAGGAATGGGCGGTGGGTCTGGCGCAGATAGTCCGGCGAGGGGGCGTTGTGATCATAATCGTACACAAAACAGCTCATGGACAGCTGCGCGATGTATTCTGCCATCCACTGCTCCCCCTTTGCATTGCCGCTGAATCCCATGCAGTAGAAGTCACTGTCCAGCCAGCGGGACACAAGGGCACAGTAGCTATTGGAGCTTCTGCTTGCACAGCCGCCCTGTGTGATGGAAGAACCATAGAAGACAATCGGTGTTTCGCGGGAGTAGGGCGGGGGAGCAAGCAGTCTGGCGTCTGGTTCCAGACCCAGCTCCAGCAGTTCAATGCCGGTATACAGCGGAAGATACAGCGTCACCAGCGACAACGTGCCGGGAAGCTCAAATTCACTTTCCAGAAGACGTTCTCCCAGGGGAGGCCAGCGGGTGCCCAGATACTCTGGCGCAGATCCTTCTCCCAGATAGCAGTCAATTCCGGCGTAGCCGCTGTATGCCATGTGCGGGAAGCCCTCGGAGTCCGTCACGACCATGCGAAGGCCCAGACGCCGGGAATCTGTGAGGAAGCGGACACGTCCACCGCTGGTGTTGCCCTGCAGGATCAGCAGCTTTTCGCTGGCTAACGGGCGCAGCGCGGCCGGAAGCCGGGCGTACTCACCCTCGATCAGTCCGTAAATGCGCGCCGGGGTACTGCGGACATCCTGAAAGTGCAGCCCCTGTTCCAGTGGGACTGATTTTAAATTTTCATCAATCGTTTCCATTTTTGTTTTCATCAGTGAACACTCCTTAGCGTTGTTGATTCGGTTTCCGGGCAAAGCAGGCATTATGAAGAGAACCGCAGTCCGAAAGAAAATGAGAAACGTTCTTCCAGGAACTGGTACTGTTCTTCGGGTTCCGGGCCGCAGCTGTTGGAGCCAATTCCATCCTGCCTGTAGTCAATGCACAGAATCGTGTGCCCGCTGGGGGACAGCTCAAAGTTGTGGGGCTTCTTCGCGAGCTCCTCCTGTGTGTAGCGGGATGCGTTGAAGGAGAACGGGGCAGCGGATGCTACAGAGATCTTCCGCCTGTCCTCTGCAAGCTCGACATAGCTTACATCCCAGTGGCTCCCGTTCTCCTGCGGCTTAATATAATCCTCGAACAGGGAGTCAACTGTCTCCTCAAAAATACCGTGGTAGGCAGCGCGGCGTTTATCAGGATAGCTTTCCATTGGTCCCATACCATAATAGGTCACTTGCGTCATCGTCTCCGGCAAAATGAGGCGGACGCCGAAGCGGGGAAGTCTTGGGAACACAGGGTTCTTTTGCACGTCAAGCCGCACGTCGACGCTGCCGTCTGCCCAGACGCGCCAGACCGCATGGATGTCCAGAATTCGCTGCATGTACACAGGGGCAAGGGAAAGCACACTGTCAACCTCTATATACTGCCTGCCGTCCGTCTCCTGTGCTGTATGTGCGGTGCGGTAGCACCTTGTGACAGTCCTGTCAAACTGGGCTTCCTCCCAGATGCGCCGGATTTTTCGGTCGTTGTCCGTGGGGGCGCGCCAGATATTGTACGTCATAGGGGCATCCAGGATCGCATCGTTCTGGTAAACCATCTTTGCAAACAGTCCGGTGAACTTATCATATGTATAGTGGAAATGTTCCCCGCGGATTTCCAGATAGTGGTCATCCTCTGTCACTTCCAGCGGAGCTCCAATCTGTCTGGCAGCGAGCGGTATCTGCAGAAGTGCCTGTGCATACCGGCACTGCGCCATGCTGCCGTCTGATGTTTCCGCGGTCAGGGGGATTTCGTCAAAGCCCAGCGGCCAGCCCTCGGGAAGGATACCTCGTCTTTCGCGCAGCAGCCAGTTTACTTTCAGGTAACATCTGCCGTGTCTGGTGTCGGGCAGTTCCAGTTTCAGTTCTCCTTCGCCATGCGGCGCGATATCCAGCAGTGCCGGAGTGTCCGTCTGTCCGCGGGCGATGCAGATGCCGTCACAGGTGGCTTCCCACGCGAGCAGGCAGTAGTCTTTGAGGTTTGTGAAATCCAGGTAATTATGGATGCGCAGGACTTTGGTTTCCGCATCAAAGGAGACAACTCGTGCTGGGCGGTGGACATTCTTGAACTCCAGCAGCCCGGTATGGGGTCTGCGGTCGGGATAGACAAGGCCGTCCATGCAGAAGTTGCTAAAATGCGGATACTCCCCGTGATCTCCGCCGTACAGATAGACTGGCCTGCCCGTTTTGCTGCGCCCTTTGTAGATGGCGTGGTCGCACCATTCCCATACCATGCCGCCGCAGGCACCCTCATACTTCTGGAAAATCTGGAAGTAATCCTCGAGATTGCCCGGTCCGTTGCCCATGGCGTGGCTGTATTCGCACAGCAGCAGCGGTCTTTTTGCAGCCGCGTCATAGCGGTGGTTGCTGTCTCCTGTGTCCGGTGCGGCAAAGTAGGCGTGAATATCGGGTAATGGCAGATACATTCTGCTGTACAGGTCGATGCAGGAATAATCGTGCGTGGTGTCTTTGGGAACATGCCATGCGCCCTCATAGTGCAGAATGCGCGTGTCGTCATAAGCCCTTGCCCAGCGCAGCGCCTCCTCAAACGTACAGCCGTAGGCGCACTCGTTGCCCATGGACCATCCAAACACGCAGGGGCGGTTCTTGTCCCGGATCACACACTTGCGCACCCGGTCCAGCGTGGATTCGATAAACGCAGGATTGTCGGCAATCCATGCATTTTCAGTGCCCCATTCCTGATGGTAGGCGCTGAGTGTTCCGTGGCTCTCATTGTCCGCCTCGTCCAGCACATAGAACCCATACTGGTCGCAGAGCTGATAGAACTGGGGCGCGTTCGGGTAATGGCTGGTCCGGATGGCATTTACGTTGTGCTCCTTCATCAGACGCAGATCCCGATGCATCTGTGCCAGGCTGATGGCAAAGCCGGTCACGGGGTCGCTGTCATGGCGGTTCACGCCGTAGAGCTTAATCTTTTCCCCGTTGAAGAAGAACACACCGTCCCGGACAGCCACTTCGCGCAGTCCCAGCCGGTCTGTGATGACCTCCTGCGCCGTCTCGATAACCAGGGTATAGAGGTAAGGGTTTTCCGCGCTCCAGAGCGTGATATCTTTCAGGGGCAGAAGAATACGGCTGCCGCATTCTGCAACAATATTATCTTCACATAGGACACGACCGCCGGCATCCTCGATGGAAACGTGTACGGGAATCGGGTTGTTCAGGCAGGTGAGGCTGATTTCCACCTCAGCCTGCATGGCAGTCCGGTCCGGACGTGTCTTGACAAAGTAGTCGTAAACGCACTCTTCCGGGCGGCACAGCAGGTACACATCGCGGAAGATACCGCTCATGCGGAACTTGTCCTGATCTTCCAGATAGCTGCCGTCACACCATTTTAAGACCAGCACTGCCAGCAGATTTTCCCCTTCCCGCAGCAGGGAAGTCACGTCGAATTCACTGGTGGCGTGGGAGACCTGGCTATAACCCACATATTGGCCGTTCAGCCATACATAGAAGCAGGAGTCGACGCCCTCAAAATTCAGACAGGCTCTCGGAGCGTCCGGATTAGGGCACCATGAAAACCGGCGGCGGTATGCGCCGCAGGGATTCTCGTGTGGGACGAAGGGCGGATCGAGCGGAAACGGGTAATCCAGGTTGGTGTACTGGTGGTTGTCATATCCGTGCATCTGCCATACGGAAGGCACTGGGATTGTCTCCCAGCCGCGTGTATGCTGCGCATAACGGCCGGAACCAAGGGATTCTCCATAAAAAGGTTCTTCATAAAAAGCTTCCTTCAGGTCATAGATACTGTTGTAGCAGCGAAATTCCCAGTCTCCGTTCAGCAGCATGAAACGGTCGGAGTGTTCCCGGTGTTCCGTCAGGTCATATTGCTTCCGGCTGGATGGGATGTAGTACGCCCGGTCGGGCATTGTGTTTTCGTGCAGAATTTCCAAATTCTCAAAATATTTTGGCACAATCATGGGCTCCTCCTAATCTGCGCGGCGGCGCGCAAAAAATAATTTTTTGTTTTCGTTTTTGTCATAAATCACGTGGAACAAAAATTAAAATATTTTGAATAATTAGACGTATTGTTCAAAAAATATTAAAATATGTATGACAAAAGATAAATAAAGTATAGCATAGAACAATGAAAATGAAAAGAGTGTTGTGTAAAATGTATAAAATTGAGCGTTGCGAAAAAATACTTTTTGTGCTATCCTATTAAAAATACGTTTTACAATTTATGGAAAACAAAGGCCAAAAGTTAACGGGAATCACGGAAATTTGTCTTTGCCAAAGTTCTGCTTGGCAAGAACGCAGGAGGAAAGATAGGAGGAAACTTATGCAGGTATTACATGGGAAGAATTTGCTGCGCATCAAGGAAACCAATCAGTCGGCAATTCTGCGCATGATTTATTATTATGGTCCAATCAGCCGCTCTGATATCGCACAGAGACTGGAGCTGACGCTTCCGACGATCACGACGAACATCAACAAGATGCTGGAGGAGAGGCTGATCAAGGAAACCTTTATCCGGGGAAGGGCACCCAACGCGAGCGGAAGGCGCGCCCACCCGCTATACATAAACCAGGAGGCATGTCATTTTGGCGGTGTGGAGCTCAAGAGCACGAACTGGAGTGTCTGTGTGACGAACTTTTGCGGCAAGATACTGGCATCGAAAGAGGGGGTGTGCACAGATGGAGATTATGACAATTTTATCTGGCAGCTCAGCAGGGAATTTACAGCGTGTCTGTCGGAGAGCGGAAAGAAACTGGAGGAGTTGTGCGGGATTGGAATCAGTCTGCCGGGATTGGTGGACCGTGAGAAGGGGATTCTCAAGATCAGTTCCCGGTATCAGTGGGTCGAGCGGGAGGTCTGCAGCGATTTTGCACGGCTGACGGGATATGAGGGAAAGATTACGTTAGAAAACAATGCGATCGCGCGCGGTATGAGCGCGCAGCTGTTCAACTGGGATGAGGTGGAGAACGGCAAATCCTTTGCCTACCTGGTGGTGTCGGCGGGAATTGCATGCCCGCTTTTTCTGAACACGTCGAGCTATCGAGGTGCTGTGGTGGATGCCGGGGAGGCGGGGCACATGGTGCTTGATCCACACGGCCGTCTGTGCGTCTGTGGAAATCATGGATGTCTGGAGGCATACGCGAGCGAGTATGCGATAATCAATGACTGTAAAAAGGAGATGGAGCAGGGGCGCGCGGAAATTCTCAGAGAGTTCTGTGCGGATAGACAGGAACTGACGATTGCGGATATTGTGCGGGCACAGGAGGCAGGGGACAAGGATGTGTGCCGGATTGTGGAGAACGCAATCTACATGCTGGGGGTTGCGGCGACCAATATTATCAATTTTGCGGGTCCGGACATCATGCTGATTGATTGTCAGCTGTTTAAGAGTGCGTCAAACAGGCAGCTTTTTTTAAAACACACACAAGGCAGTCAAAGTAATCCTGCACATTATAAATATTTGAAGACAACGATTTCATTTGTGGATTCCGACCGCTTTGTAGGAGCGTTGGGGGCAGCGGCGGTTGCAATAGACGAGAAACTGGAAATTGTCATGTGAGAAGCGAGTGCGCAGAGCACTCGTTTTTTTTACCAAAGTTTGATTGTATATTTTGTACATTTTTTGACTATCTTTAAAAATGAGATTGTGATAATCTATAAATAATTAATAATTTTAAATAATTAATAATCTAAACTAGACAAAGGAGTGAGAAAAAATGAAGTATTTTTTGGACAGTGCGAAAATGGATGAAATCAAGTATGCCTATGAGACGTTTGGGATTGACGGTGTCACGACCAATCCACGGCATATCATGCTGAGCGGGAAGCCCTTTCTGACAGCGATCACAGACATTGCGGTGTGGATCAGGGAGCAGGGGCTTGACGGGTATGAGACATTTCCGGTCTCCGTCGAGATTAACCCGCACATTGACGACGCGCAGGAGATGGTGGAGGCGGCGCAGAAAATTGCTGCCATCAGCCCCAATTTCGTGATTAAGATTCCGGCTACAGAGGCGGGTGTGACGGCTGGCAGAAAGCTGGAAAAGATGGGGATACGCACCAATGTGACACTCATCTTCTCGCCGGCGCAGGCGATTCTCCCGGCAAAGAACGGGTCGAAGTTCGTGTCGCCGTTTATCGGCTGGAAGGAGGCCAACGGCGAGGACTGCAGGGCGTACATAGAGGATATCGTCACAATTTACAAAAACTATGGTTTTTATGGAAAGACAGAGATTATCTGTGCGGCTGTGCGGACGCCCAAACAGATTGTGGACTGTGCGCGGGCAGGGGCAGACATTGTGACGGCAGGGCTTGACGTGTACAAGGACAGCATGAAGCACGCTTTTACCACACAGGGAATCGGAACGTTTACCAACGCATGGGATAACACGGTCACAGAGTAATCAGGAACCGCAGCTGACGGGAGAGGACGGCGCGGAAACAGGGGGGGAAACATGAAGCATATTTATTTGAATCTCAAACGGTTTGATGTTCCGGCTGCACTTGGCGGTGTAAACCGTCTGGCGCCGATACCGGAGTGGGCGGCGCACATCGTGACCCGGACACAGGAGGGACTGAAGCAGTACGACCCTGACAGGGTGGAGTTCGTGCAGTTTTTCCCGGAGGCTCATCTGCTGCAGGCAGTGGATGCGCGCACGGACGACAGTCCTGTGCAGATTGGCAGCCAGGGCGTTTACCGCGACAACACGGCGCCGGGCGGCAACTTTGGAGCATTTACCACAAACAGGCCGGCGTCGATTGTGCGGGCGCTCGGCTGTGAGGCGGTGCTTGTCGGGCACTGCGAGGAGCGGAACGACAAGAAAGGGATTCTCGCGGAGGCAGGCGTCACGGACGCCGCGGCGGTGAACAGGCTGTTGAATCAGGAGGTGAAGTGCGCTGTCAGTGCCGGGTTGAAAGTCGTGTACTGTATCGGCGAGACGCAGGAGGAACAGCCGCAGTGGGAGTCGGTGCTCGGAGAGCAGCTGTCCGTCGGGCTGGCGGATGTGGACAGGGGCCGTGTGGTGATTGCCTACGAGCCAGTGTGGAGTATTGGGCCGGGGAAGACACCGGCAGGCAAGGATTATATCACAAAGATAGCGCGCTTTGTCAAAGCGCATACAGGCGGTATGGACGTGGTGTACGGAGGCGGCTTGAAGGCGGACAATGCGGCGATGCTGGCATCCATTGAGGAGATTGACGGCGGGCTGATTGCCCTGACGCGTTTTCAGGGTGAGATTGGTTTTTATCCGGAGGAATATCTGGAGATTGTGCGCCTGTATCTGGAGGCATCCGGGAGTCTGGCAGGAAGATAAGGAGGAAATGCGATATGAAACTGGAATTTGAGTATGGGCATGGCACGGTAAGCGCCGAGCTGCCGGATACCACAGATGTGTTTATACCAGGGGAGACCGTTCCCGATCCCGCGTGTCTGCCTCAGGACTGGGACAGCCTGTATGAGGCGACACTTACAAGCATCCGCAATCCGATCGGAATGCCGGCGCTTGCGCAGCTTGCCAAGGCGGGGGACCGTGTGGTGATTGTGATACCGGACATTGTCAAGGGAGGGAACCAGCCGACCTCGCACAGAAAGGTGGCAATCCGGGCATGTCTGGACGAACTGTACAGTGTGGGCGTGGAGAAAAAGGATGTCCTGCTGCTGTTTTCGAACGGACTGCACCCGCGCGCGACGGTGAAAGAGATGCGTACGATTCTTGGCGAGGAACTGTTTGGAGAATTTTACCCGTCGGGACAGATTACAAGCCACGACAGCGAAGACTATGAACATCTGGTCGATTTGGGCTGCACAGAGGCAGGCGACCATGTGATTATGAATAAATATGTCTACGACGCGGATGTGGCGATACTAATCGGACATACGCAGGGCAATCCGTACGGCGGATATTCCGGCGGATACAAGCACTGTGCGACGGGCATCAGCCACTGGAAGAGCATCGCGTCGCACCATGTGCCGGATGTCATGCACCGCCCGGACTTTGTACCAGTGTCCACGAGCAGTGTGATGCGTGAGAAATTTGACCGCCACGGGATGCTGATGGAGGAGAAGATGGGCAAGAAATTCTTCTGCTGCGACGCGGTGCTGGACACAAAATCGCGCCAGATCGAGATTCATTCCGGCTATGCGAAGGAGATGCAGCCTGTCAGCTGGAAGACGGCGGACAAGCGCACTTATGTTCACTGGGCGGAGAAAAAATACGATATTGTGGTGTTTGGCATGCCCACTAACTTCCACTATGGCGACGGGATGGGGACGAACCCGATTCAGATGATGCAGGCGCTCTCCGCGCAGGTTATCCGCCACAAGAGGGTGCTGAGCGACCACTGTGTATTTATCGTGCCGAGTATCTGTGACGGCTGGTTTCACGAGGAGCGGTGGCCGTATCTGAGAGAATTGTATGAAATGTTCCAGCATGACTCGATGAATATTCTGCCTGATATGAACCGCTACGGTGAGTACTTTGCAACGAAAGAAGAGTACATCCGCAAGTACCGCTTTGCCAATGCGTTCCATCCGTTCCACGGCTTCTCCATGATGAGCTGCGGACATCTGGCGGAGGAACACACGAGCGCCATCTACATCGTGGGTGCGCGGGAGCCGGGTATTGCGAGGGGCATGGGGCTCAAGACGCGCGCGACTGTGGAGGAAGCGCTGGCGGATGCCATGAAGAAGTATGTGGGGCCAAATCCGAATATCCTGGCGCTGCCAAGAACGTTTACGACGGCTGCAGTCCATCTGTGTATGAAGGACCCGGCTCAGAACAGCCACACAAGGGACGAACATGGACATCCCTGCTGTGGATAAGGGATAAGGGGGCATAACATGAACAATGAACCGAAAAAGAAAAAAATAGTAATCAATGACAAGGTCTGGCTGCTGATTTCACTGTGTGCTGCCCTGCTGGTGTGGTACCTGCTCTCGCTCGGCAAGTCCACCGGACGGAGCTTTCCCTTTGTGGAAAAGGTTGTGCCGTCTGTCGGGACAATGATTGAGCGAGGGGCATTCTGGAAGGATATCGGCAGCAGTATGTTCTGCGTGGCGGCCGGGTTTGGTCTTGGGTTTATCACGGCGCTGCCGATTGCATTCCTGATGGCATGGTATCAGCCAGTCCAGAAGATTATCGAGCCGTGGATCAATTTTATCCGCAATATCCCGGCATTGGGATATGCTCCGCTTCTGGTTATCATCTTTGGCGTGGGACAGAAGCCGGCGATTATTCTGATCTGGATCTGTACTTTTATGACAATGAGTATCACAATCTATCAGGGAATCAAAAATATCGATGTCACGCTGATCAAGGCGGCGCGCGTGCTGGGGGCGAACGATTTTGACATTTTCCTGAAGATTATCTGCCCTGCGACAGTGCCGTTTATCATCACAGCAGTCCGGCTTGGACTCGGCGCGGCGCTCACAACGCTGCTCGCAGCGGAATCTACGGGCGCGCAGGCAGGAATCGGCATGAGAATCCGCTCCCTGTCAAACTCCTTTGAGTCTGCACCGATGCTGATGTATATCATATTGCTCGGCATCATTGGACTGATACTGGTAAAAGTGGTCGACATTATTGAAAGGAAATTAACAGGATGGCAGGAGAAGATAAATTAGTAAAATTAAAGATAGACAATGTCTACAAGGAATATCAGGGGCGCAACGGCAAGACGGTAGCCCTCAACGGCGTCAACCTCGACATCCGGGAAAATGAGTTTATCTGTGTGGTGGGACCGTCAGGCTGCGGCAAATCGACACTCCTGAATATCATTGCAGGTCTGTTGGAGCCCACCAGCGGTGCGGTCTATCTGGACGGAAAGCAGATTGAGGGCACTGGTGTGGAGCGCGGCGTGGTATTTCAGCAGTATGCCCTGTTTCCATGGCGCACTGTCATCAAAAACGTAATGTTTGGACTCGAGATGAAGAAGACCCCCAAGGAGGAGGCCAGACAGACTGCGCTGAAGTACATTGAGGCAGTGGGGCTCAAAGGGTTTGAGAACGCGTATCCGAAGGAGCTTTCCGGCGGCATGAAGCAGCGTGTGGCGATTGCCCGCGCCTATGCAGCCAATCCCAAGGTGCTGTTGTTAGATGAACCGTTCGGTGCCCTGGATGCGCAGACCCGCGTCCAGCTGCAGACAGAGCTTTTAAATACATGGGAGAAGGAGAAAAAGACATGCTTTTTTATCACGCACGACGTGGATGAGGCGATTATCCTGGCCCAGCGTGTCATTATCATGAGTGCGCGGCCGGGGCGCATCAAACGGATTGTGGATATCGATATCCCGTATCCGAGGACGCAGGAAACGAAATCAGACGAGCGTTTTCTGCAGCTCAAGGCCGAAATCTGGAATGAGGTATACCAGGAATTTTTGGAGGTCAAAAAATAAACAAATTCAGGGACCCAATATTAACAAAATATATTTATATAGGAGGGAAAACAATGAAAAAGTTAAGTGCTTTGTTACTCACGGCTGCGATGGTATTTACCCTGACAGCCTGCGGAAATGACAGCGGACAGCAGGCTTCTGCGGACGCGGACAGGCAGCAGGAGTCCACGCCGGCGCAGGAGGAATCCGCGGCGCCCGCGCCTGCGGAGACAACGGCGGCAGAGCCTGAGCAGGAAGCGGTTGAGACCGTGACGCTCAATGTGGCGTACATGCCCAACTACGCGTCACTATGGGCTGTTTTGACCGGAATTGACCAGGGGTATTTTGCGGAGGAAGGAATCGAGATTACGCTGTGGCAGTTTGCGGACGGCCCGTCGGAGATCGCGGCTATGGAAGGCGGAAGTATCGACTTGGCATACATAGGTCACGGTGCGCACAAGCTGTGTATCAATGGTCAGGCGACAATCTTTGCGCCAAGCTCCGTGCACAGCACAGACCGGATTATCGTGCTGCCGTCGTCGGGTGTGACATCTGTTGATGATATCGCAAATCTGGCTGGCAAGAAAGTGGCTTACAACGCAGGCTCTTCATCAGAGACAGCGCTAAATGGTGCGCTGGCAGCGGCAGGGCTCACGATGGATGACATCGATGCGTATGAGATGGATGCCACAAACATGGTGGCGGCAATGTCTTCTGGTTCTGTGGATGCCTGTACAGCATGGAATCCGTACAGTGTCCAGATTCTGAATAACTGTGAGGGATCAATCGAACTTGAGTTCGCAACAGACTCTGTAAACCTGTCAAGCTGGATCTGTCTGCCGGAATATGCAGAGGAGAATCATGATATCCTGGTGCGTTTCAGCCGTGCGCTCTACAAGGCAATGGCGTACTCCTCGCAGGAGGAAAACTGGGATTATGCAGTCGGCCTGTACGCAAAGGAGTGTGCAAAGGACAAGGAGGCATGTCTGGTCGAGACCGGTGATGCGACATGGTTCAGTGCAGACGATGTCAAGAACGGAATTGCGGACAACACAATGCAGGATTACTATACGCGGCAGCAGCAGATGTTTATTGAGAGCGGTGCTGTGGAGGGAGAGGTTCCCCTGGAAAATTATGTGTTGTTTGACGTGATGCAGGAAGCTTTAGGCAACTAAAGAATCCACAGTACAGACGGATAACGGACAAAGGATTTTATCATATAATGCATTACAGTTAAGAGGAAAAGACTCTGTGGAGCGGCTTAAAAGTCTGTTCCCAGAGTCTTTTGTCAATTTGGTCCGGGATACAGATAAGAATAGAGAGAAGAAAGGAGAGGAACGTATGAAGATTCTTTTTGATGCCTCCGCATCGGAGGTTCTTGCCTTTGCGGCAGAAGAGCTGACCGCATATCTGGACAGGATGCTGAAGGAGCCGGAAGGCATGGCCATACAAATCCGTCTGCGCAGTGACAGCAGCGCTTTTCCGGCGGGCGGCAATGACAGCTTCCGCGTGCGGATTTGTGTGGATGGCGAAGACGGTGGGGAGATTGTCGGGAACAATGACAGAAGCGTGCTGCTTGCAGTGTATGATTACCTGCAGTATCTGGGCTGTCGTTTTCTGATGCCGCTCAGGACCTGCGAGATTGTTCCGCACATCGGAAGGGAACATCTTGCGGCAGCGTACGACAAACAGGCGTCGTATTTCCACCGCGGCGTGTGTATAGAGGGCGCGGACTCTTTCGAGAATATTATGGATTATATCGCATGGCTTCCCAAAGTTGGTTTCAACAGCTTCTTTCTGCAGTTTAAGTCGCCCTATGCATTCCTGCACCGCTGGTACAGTCATGAGCGGAATCCCTACGCGCAGGAGGAGCTGTACACGCAGGAGGACGCGCAGCGCGATATGGTGCTGCTCGAACAGGCGGCAAAGAAGAGAGGGCTGCTGGTGCACAAGGCCGGACACGGCTGGACGGGAGAGGTTCTGGGATATCAGACGGTCTCGTGGGATACCGGGGCAGAGCCTGACGAGGAGCAGTATCGCCACAGGATGGCCTTGATTGGCGGGAAGCGGGAACTGTTTCATGGAATACCGGCGAACACCAATCTGTGCTATCACAGCGAAGACGCAGTGGACGCCTTCGCAGCGCTGGTGACAAAATACGCGCGGGAAAATCCGTACATGGATTACCTGCATGTGTGGCTTGCCGATACATACAACAATTTGTGCGAGTGTGCGGACTGCAGTAAGACGACGCTGTCAGACCAGTACGTGGAGCTCTTAAATGAAATAGACCGCAGACTGACGCAGGAAGGGCTTGACACGCGCATTGTGTTCCTGCTATATCAGGAGCTTTTGTGGCCGCCGGAGGTGAGCAGGCTGGATAACCCAGACCGCTTTGTGCTGATGTTTGCCCCGATCAGCCGCACCTTTGAGAGGAGCTATGAGCTGGACGGCGCGGATGTGGAGCTGCCCCAATTTCGCAGAAACCAGATTACACTGCCGGTCAACCTGGCGGAAAATATGGCATTTTTAAAGGCGTGGCAGAAGATTTTTCCGGGCAGCGGATTTGTGTATGACTATCCGCTTGGCAGGGCGCACTATGGGGACTTGGGGTATGTCCATATCGCGCGCGTGCTGCATGCGGATATACAGAAGCTGGGCGAGATGGGGCTTGACGGCTACATCAGCTGCCAGGAGCTGCGGGCTGCTTTCCCAAACGCGCTGCCCAATTATGTGATGGGACATGTCCTGTTTCAGAAGGATTGTCCGGTGGAAGAGCTGATAAAGGACTACTATCAGTCCTGTTATGGCGACGATGCGCAGCGTGTGCTGAACTATCTGTCCAGACTGTCCGAACTGAGCAGCTGCGATTATGTGAATGGCAAGGGACCGCGCCGCAGCGCTGACATGGCAGAGCGCATGGAGAAAGCTGTCCGCTGCTGCGAGGCATTTGCGGAGACCACGATGCGCCACCGGAGCAGTGACGGCGCGTTTGAGTCCGTGTACTGGGAAGTGCTGGAGTATCACAGAAATTATGTGGTGCTGTTTGCGCGCACACTGATGTCTCTGGCAGAGGGAGAGCAGGAGCGGGCTGACCGGGAGTGGGAGGTTATGCGGGAATACATCTGCAGCAATGAGGAGAAGTATCAGCCGTATCTGGATGTGTACCGCGTGCTGGAGGTGACACAGAATTATACAGGGCTGCACCGATCGAAATCAGAATAAGGAGAGGTTTGCGTATGAGACATGAATATTACTATTATGACAAGGAACAATTTCTGAGGGCGCCGAAGCTGCCTGTTGCGGTGCTGGCGGACAACGACACTGTTTTTCGTGCGATTGCGCAGGAGATGGCGGACGAAATCAAGCGCAAAAATGCTATGGGTGAGAGGACTGTTTTCATCTGTCCGGTGGGGCCGGTGGGTCAGTACCCACATTTTGTGGAGCTTGTCAACAATGAGAACATCAGTTTGAAAAACACATGGTTTTTCAATATGGACGAGTATCTGACAGATGACAAAGAGTGGATTGACAAGGAAGATTCGCTGAGCTTCCGCGGGTTTATGGACCGGGCGGTGTACACGAAGATACGCCCAGAACTATTGATGCCGCCAGAACAGCGGGTATTTCCGGACCCGCACAATCCTCAGAAAATAGCGGAACTGATTGGGCAGCTGGGAGGTGTCGACATCTGCTTTGGCGGTATCGGCATCAACGGGCATCTGGCGTTTAACGAGGCGGACGATGCGCTGAGCGCGGAGGAATTCCGAAACCTGCACACGAGAGTGCTCGAGATCAGCAGGGAGACCAGGACGGCGAACGCGATCGGCGACTTAAACGGGGCAATTGACGATATGCCGCGCTACTGTGTCACGATCGGAATGAGCGAGATTTTCCATTCCAGAAAGGTAAGGCTGGGGTGTTTTCGCGACTGGCACCGCAGCGTTGTGCGCCATGCGGCCTACGGCGAGATTTCCGCACATTTTCCGGTGACACTGCTCCAGGAGCACCCGGACGCGCTTCTGCGGGTGACAGAGTTTGTGGCAAAGCTTCCGCATGAAAGTGTGTAAAGAAATTCTAAGCGGCCAAAGTACGCCCGCTAAGAATTTCTAAATTACACACTGGAAGAATGCCAAAAGCAGGCATTCTTCTCATGAATTGTTTGTGTCGGCTGCGCCGACATGACACGAAGTGTGAAGTGTGAAAAGATTTTCTAAGGCGCCTGAAAAACGTCGCCTAAGAA
>CAMWXE010000071.1 GCA_947178145.1 uncultured Lachnospiraceae bacterium
CTCTCGAAGAAATATCCTGCGCAATCTGCATCACTTATTTTTCTACAGTTCCTAACAAAAAGAATGTACCTGGATATGAGCAAAAATCAAACACGATATATATAGACGAAGGGAAAAGATATTCTGGGAAATCCCTGCCGATCGTAGTGAAAAACTACAAGGAGACCAGGCCTAAATCCATCATTATATATATTGGGCAGTATACAACTTTAAAGAAAATAATGGATTTGTTGGAGGAACGCAAGTGGACAATCTATAGGCTGGCCAAAGAATCAGGTATTCCATATTCCTCATTAAATTCGCTTTTTCAAAAGAACAACCAGCCAACGATATCGACGCTGGAGAAAATCTGTTCCGGTTTCCATATTACAATGTGTGAATTCTTCTCAGACGATACAACATATCGGGAAGATATGATGGAATACACCAGGGAGGAACTTGATATCATAGAAGCTTATAGAAATCTGAATCGTACAAACAAGAAAATATTTGAAGGAATTTTGCAAGTGCTTCAGAACAGTTGACAAGATTGCAGCTATGGACAGGACAGCATCCAATTTCTTTCATTCCTGACCCGTGAAAAGTAACCAATGGTTTTACTATTTTTTTAGAAAATAAGGAACTCTTATAGACAAAAATAAAAAAATTTTGTAAAATAGTATTATTCAACATATTGTACTGTAGAATAGCGATTGTTTTCCGCAGTACAGGGTTCCTGCAGTCCGCGTTCATGCTGGTTCTGCGGGATCTAAGATTTAACCAAAAAGGAGCCTGCCATGGATTTTTTTTCAAAAGAGGAGGCAGACGTAATCGGTGAAATCTCCAACATTTCTATCGGGTCATCTGCGACAGCGATGAATATGATGCTTGGACAACCCGTCACTATTACGACGCCACATGTCACTCTTGTACACAAAAATGAGATTTTAGAGGATTATGAAAATTCCTGTATTCTGATACGAGTGCGGTATACAGAAGGATTGTTTGGTAGCAATATGCTTGTTCTCAAGGATGACGACGCCAAGACCATCACTGACCTTATGATGGGAAATAGCGGGACCGGAGAATATTCTCAAGGCGAAATCACCCCCTTACATATCAGTGCTGTATCGGAAGCCATGAATCAGATGACGGCAAGCTCTGCAACTGCAATGAGCAAGCTGTTCAACAAAAGGATTGAAATCTCCCCACCTTCTGTACAGCAGATTGTTGTTGAGAATTATGAATTTCCGGATGATATCCAGGAAGATCTATTTGTGAAAATTAACTTTAAACTTAGGATCGGAAAGCTGATTGATAGTACAATTATGCAGTTGTACCCATTTGATCTTGCAAATTCCATTTACAAACTATTCCAGAGGAGGAACTAACTAATGGCAAAAAATATTTTAATTGTAGACGATGCAGCTTTCATGAGAATGATGATCAAGGATATTCTGACAAAGAATGGATATACGATCGCTGCAGAGGCAGAAAACGGAAGGGTTGCGGTAGATAAATATAATGAGACAAAACCTGATCTTGTACTGATGGACATCACCATGCCAGAGATGGACGGAATTCAGGCACTGAAGGGAATTAAGGCAATTGATCCAGGTGCGTCAGTGATTATGTGTTCTGCAATGGGTCAGCAGGCGATGGTAATCGAGGCAATCCAGTCGGGTGCCAAGGACTTTATCGTAAAACCATTCCAAGCAGAACGTGTTCTGGAGGCAGTCAAAAAAGTAATCGGATAACCAGACATAAAATAAAAAACGGTTTGCATTTTGCAAAACCGTTTTTCTTATTTTATAGAACAGAATCTTCCCCGTCTTTTTCAGGCTTTATGATATCAGATATCATTTCATCCATCACTTTCTCATCTGCATCATCCCCAAGACTGTTCTTTTCATCCTCAATCTCTTTCTGTGTCTCCTGCACTTTTTTGTCAGTTGCTATGGCACGCATAATGCGATTGACATCCTCCGGAGAAAACATAGACAACGCGTTTGCCAGTGTATTGATCGAATTTCTGTTCACCATCAGACTGCCTCCGCCTTCAAGAGGAATCGTCAGCACATCACTTTTATTTGACATGTCACCGAGACAAATCGCATTCCTCTCCTTGTCACAGTTAAACACGACACCATTGTAAGTAATCGTATCGCCATCTGCATAAGCCGCATATGGAAAGGATGGCTGATATGTTCCATTAATCTTCTCCATAAAATAATTTCGTCTGGTATCACTGACTTCCAATATGCTCATAAAATTGGTCTGATCAATCTTCTTTTCTTCCAATTCCTCCTTCTCCTGGGCCTCTTTGCGCTGCTCCTGCTCTTTTCGGACGGCTTCGTTATTCTTGTCAACCTTGGCAATCAGCTTGTCCCATTCCTTCACTGTGTAACTTTCTGCCCCTATGGAAAATGTGGGCTCCGTCTCCCCATTCTTTATCTTCCTGGCAATCTCCTTCTTTTTCTCACTGATACAATTCATCAGCTCCTGCCGCGACATACCTGCAATCTGATTGATATCCATGTATTTACCCCCTTATACTACTTTTAATCTTTAGTTATATATCGGAAGAATACGGAAAATTATTGATGGAAAATGGCAATATGGGAACGAAAGGCTATTATTCCATTTTCTGTCGCATGAAAAACAAAAGAGAATGAGTCCTATTATTGAATTTACAACAACGGCGACAACACCTTCAGCGCCGCCTGCATGATCTTATTTCCAATCGGCCGCCTCGACCAGCTGATCAGATTCATCTCCTCGCACTGTTCCAGCGTCTTTAGAAAATCCGCTTTCATATCCTTAATAGCGTCCATCTCACTCAGAAACACCCCACACTCATAGTGCAGATAAAAGCTGCGGTAATCTGTATTGATCGTCCCGCAGATGGCACACTCGTCGTCAGCAATTACATTCTTGGCATGGATAAAACCGGGCTGATACTCATAGATATGCACCCCCGCCTCCATAAGTTTTCCATAATTTGAGACATTCACCATATACACATACCACTTATCATAGATTTTCGGGACAATAATGCACACGTCAACACCGCTGAGCGCCGCGTTGGTCAGATCCTCACGCATACTCTGGTCAAGGACAAGATAGGGCGTCGTGATATAGATGTAGTCCCTCGCCTTGTTGATCATCCTGGTATAAGCGCCCTCTGTGGGATTGTGCGGATTCCTGTGCGGTCCTCCCATAAACGGCTGAACATAACCCTCCTCATGGATGTGTACCTTTGGCTTATAATCCGCATCATTAATTTTCACATCCTTGTTGGCAACACGCCACATATCGAGAAAAAAACAGGTAAAACTGTATACACCCTCCCCGTACAACCGAATCCCTGAATCTTTCCAGTGTCCAAAGCGCTCAATATAATTCGCATATTCGTCCGCCAGATTAAACCCGCCGGTATATGCGATATTTCCATCGACAACCGTTATCTTCTTATGATTTCTGTAATTGAAGGACATCTTTGTCACACCGCGGTGAATCGGATTGAAGATACTCATCTCAATCCCACGGCTTTTGATATCTTTGCGAAATGCCTGCGTGTTGATGTGCAGCGTCCCAAAATCATCAAATAACAGCTTGACCTCAACGCCCGCACTCACTTTCTGCGTGAGCACCTCCAGTATATCGCTCCAGACCTTCCCTTCAGAAACGATAAAATATTCCATAAAAATAAATTTTTCTGCTTTTTTGAGATCCTCCAACATCGCAGCAATCACATCCTCGCCCACTTTATAATAGGCTGCCTGCGTATTATTGTAGATTGGAAATCCCTCTTTTCTCAGATAGCGGCTAATCTGCACTTTATTCGGGTGCTGACGTTCCAGGTCCTGCACAATACTGTCATCCTGCTTCAAACTCCGCATCATGTGACCGTCCTTGTCTCTCAGACTGCGGAAATATCTAGAATTTACCCGCTTGCGCCCCCACATAAAATACAGAAAAAGCCCCGACACTGGCAGAACCAGAATAATGATAATCCAGCTCATCTTGTAGGATTCCGCATTGTTTACCAGCGCAAATACCGTGATCACACTTATAATCTCCAGGATAAAATACGCGATAATCGAATACCGCATCAGATACATTCCCAGAAAAATCATAAGGCCAATCTGTAAAAAGAATGAAATTCCTACTGTGATACCCCGTATGATTCCATAATATTTACTTCTCACGATTCCCATTTCTCGTAATCCTTTCCATAGAAAGTTTATATTGCTGTCATTCTGTCTCTTTCATCAATATATAAACCATTCTAATTTATATATTTTAACACGATTCCATTTATTTTCAAGAAAATATGTATCAAAAATACAAAATATCTGATAAACTATATATAATTGTTTACAATTATTGATAAAGAGGACGATTTTATGCAGGATACCATTGACCAAAAGCTCTTCTCGGAAGCATGCCATAAAATGATCGGCGCACTTCAAGGCCAGAACGGCATTGGAACGCTCCACGAAAAGACAATACACAGTGTATTAAAATATTATTATGCCCCGGATTCCGTCTATCATGAGATTAAAATAGGTTCTTATGTGGCTGATATCTGTGTGGATGGCGAGATTTTCGAGGTTCAGACACGCAACTTCAACACCATGCGCAGCAAACTTGACTTTTTTCTGAAAGAGCACGATGTCACGATCATTTATCCCGTCGCACACACCAAATGGCTGTCGTGGCTCGACATGGAGACGGGAGAAGTTTCACCCAGGCGCAAGTCACCAAAAACCGGCACTTATTATCAGATTATTCCTGAACTATATAAAATCAAAATGTTTATCAGCAACCCCAGGCTGCACTTTATTATAAGCCTGATTGATGTCGAGGAGACTCGTTATCTGAATGGGTGGAGCAAGAATAAAAAAAGGGGTTCTTCGCGCATGGACGGCATCCCGGTGGCAATCTTTGACGAAGTCCGTATTGACACATTTTCCGATTACATGGTCTTTCTCCCTGATACACTCCCTGAGCGCTTTACATCAAAGGATCTCGGCAAAACCGCAAAAATTACGCAGGGCAGTGCGGCAACTTTATTGAATGTACTACTCGAGACAAAGATTATCGACAGGGTCGGCAAAACCGGAAACAGTTATCTATACCAAAAAACCACAGCCCATCCTTAAAATGGGCTGTGGCCTCTTGTCACGACTTTTCTGATGTTCCATCCCCGCCGTCTTTCTCCTCACTTGTCTCATCCTCGGATTCTGCATCTTCCATCGCGCGTTCAATCAATTCGTCCATGATTGCATCGCTGTCCTCCAACGATTCATCTACAACTTTGTCCAGAGCATCCTCAACATCGTCAAACTCCTGTATCCCATCAGAGAGCTTCTCCCGCACCTTCGCAATCTTTGCAACCTTCACATTGTCATTATCAAGATTAATCAGCTTGACGCCGGAAGTATTTCTGCTGTAAACAGATATATCGCCCACAGGAATCTGGATAATGACACCTTCCGTCGTGATCATCATCACCTCATGGTCATCATTAACCGCCTTGATGCCAACCACATTTCCTGTCTTTTCTGTGATACGATAACACTTCACACCCTTGCCGCCGCGCTTCTGCACTGTAAATTCATCCAACAAAGTCCGTTTGCCCATACCCATCTCTGACACGATCAGGAGCGCACTGCCCTGTGTATTGAGCTGCATTCCTATAATCTCGTCGCCATCATCGAGGTTCATACCAATTACACCCATAGCATTCCGGCTCATAGAGCGAACATCAGTTTCTTTAAAACGGATGCACATGCCATACTTTGTGATCAGAAAAATCTCAGAGTCTTCATCTGTCGCCTTGACCTCAATCAACTCATCGTCATCGCGGAGCGAAATCGCAGCCAGGCCGTTTTTTCTGACATTGGAAAACTCCATAATCGGCGTCTTTTTCGTGATACCTTTTTTGGTGACCATGAAAAGATGCTTGCCTTCCTCAAACTCCTTAATGGGAATCATTGCGGATATCTTCTCACCGGGATTCAACTGCAGCAGATTGACAATCGCCGTCCCCCGCGCAGCCCTGCCCGCCTCTGGGATCTCATAGGTCTTTAATCGGTAAACACGCCCAAAATTCGTAAAAAACATAATATAATGGTGCGTCGTCGTCATCAGCAAATCTTCAATATAGTCGTCTTCGATCGTGGACATTCCCTTGATGCCGCGTCCGCCCCTGTGCTGCGTCTTGAAATTATCCACTGTCATGCGCTTGATATAGCCTAAACTTGTCATCGCAATCACCGTATTTCCGCGCGGAATCAGATCCTCCATATTGATGTCAGACTCGTCATAGCCAAATTTTGTGCGCCTGTCATCGCCATATTTATCAGCAATCAGTGTGATTTCTGTCTTAATCACACCGAGCAGCAATTTCCTGTCAGCCAGGATTGCCTTGTACTCCTCAATTTTCTTCAAAAGTTCCGCATGCTCCTGCTCCAGCTTTTCGCGCTCCAAACCTGTCAGCGCACGCAGTCTCATATCGACAATGGCCTGTGCCTGCACATCCGTCAGGGCAAACCGTTCAATTAAACCTTCCTTGGCCGCCTGCGCATTGGCACTGCTCCTGATGATGCGGATTACTTCGTCAATATTGTCGAGCGCAATCAGCAAGCCCTGTAATATGTGGTCTCTCTCCTCGGCCTTATTCAGGTCATACTGCGTCCTCCTGGTGACAACTTCTTCCTGATGCCTGATGTAATGTGTCAGAACATCTTTGAGATTCATCACCTTTGGCTCATTGTTCACCAGTGCCAGCATGATTACGCCAAAGCTGTCCTGCAGTTGTGTATGTTTGTAGAGCTGATTCAAAATCACATTTGCATTGACATCCTTTCGAAGTTCAATGCAGATGCGCATACCCTCTCTGTTTGACTCGTCGCGCAGATCTGTGATGCCATCAATCTTTTTATCTTTTACAAGCTCTGCAATCTTTTCAATCAGGCGCGCCTTATTGACCATATAGGGAATCTCTGTCACAATAATACGGCTCTTCCCATTGGCCATCGTCTCGATATCGGTCACACTGCGAACCCTGATCTTGCCGCGTCCGGTGCGATAAGCCTCCTCCACGCCGCGCGTGCCGAGAATAATGCCTCCTGTAGGAAAATCTGGTCCCTTCACAATCGGCAGAAGCTCCTCAATTTCCGTATCCCTGTCCTCCAGAACACGGTTGTCAATCATCTTGACAACAGCCGCAATGACTTCCCTGAGATTGTGCGGCGGGATATTGGTCGCCATACCTACAGCGATACCCTGCGTACCGTTGACAAGCAGGTTCGGATAACGGCTCGGAAGTACAACGGGTTCTTTCTCTGTCTCGTCAAAGTTGGGAACGAAATCAACCGTATTCTTGTTGATATCAGCCAGAAGCTCCATGGAAATCCTGCTCAGCCGCGCCTCTGTGTATCGCATGGCAGCCGCACCGTCGCCATCGACAGATCCAAAATTACCATGTCCGTCGACAAGCGGATACCGTGTTGACCACTCCTGCGCCATATTGACCAGCGCGCCATAGATTGAACTGTCACCGTGAGGGTGATATTTACCCATTGTATCACCGACAATACGCGCGCTCTTTCTGTGCGGCTTGTCAGGACCATTGTTCAGCTCGATCATTGAGTAAAGCACGCGCCTCTGCACCGGCTTCAATCCATCCCGCACATCGGGAAGCGCACGGGAAGCAATTACACTCATGGCATACTCAATATATGATTTTTCCATGGTTTTCTGAAGGTCCACTTCCTCTATTTTGTCAAAAATTGTATCATCCATTTTAACAGACCTACTCCTTCCTAACGAATCACTCTGATTCCTCATGCAATGAAGTACTAAATATCAAGATTTTTCGCATTTCTGGCATTTGCTTCAATAAATTCACGCCTTGGCTCTACTTTGTCTCCCATCAGTGTCGTGAACGTAAGGTCGATCTCTGATTCCGCTTCCTCATCCATGGAAACCTTTAAAAGAATGCGCTTCTCAGGGTCCATTGTCGTATCCCATAGCTGGTCCGCATCCATCTCTCCAAGTCCTTTATAGCGCTGTATCTTATTATTCTGGTCGCGTCCCACCTCGTTCAGAATCGCTGCAAGCTCCTCGTCCGAGTACGCATACCATGTCTTTTTGTTTTTCTCCAGTTTATACAGAGGCGGTTTTGCCAGGTACACATGCCCCTGCTTGATCAATTCCGGCATAAACCGATATAAAAACGTAAGCATCAGCGTTGCAATATGCGCCCCGTCCACATCGGCATCTGTCATAATGATAATCTTGCCATAGCGAAGCTTCGAGATGTCAAAATCATCGTGAATCCCCGTTCCAAACGCAGTGATCATCGCCTTGATCTCCGCATTGCCATAGATCTTGTCAAGCCTTGCCTTCTCCACATTCAATATCTTGCCGCGAAGCGGGAGAATTGCCTGTGTCGCACGGCTTCTCGCTGTCTTGGCGCTGCCGCCGGCAGAGTCCCCCTCCACGATAAAAATCTCACAATTATCCGGATTCTTGTCAGAGCAGTCCGCAAGTTTTCCCGGAAGCGTCATTCCGTCCAGTGCTGTCTTTCTCCTTGTCAGATCCCTTGCTTTTCTGGCAGCCTCCCGTGCGCGCTGCGCAAGAATTGATTTCTCGCAAATCAATTTTGCCACAGACGGGTTCTGCTCAAGATAGTACGTAAGCTGCTCACTGACAATGCTGTCAACAGCTCCCCTTGCCTCACTGTTTCCAAGTTTTCGCTTTGTCTGTCCTCCAAACTGAGGTTCCTCAATCTTGATGGATATAATGGCTGTCAGTCCTTCCCGAATGTCATCACCGTTTAAATTCGCTTCGCTGTCCTTCAAAAGTTTCGCACTTCTGGCGTAATCGTTAAACGTCTTGGTGATTGCATTCCGAAATCCTATCAGGTGTGTACCACCTTCATGCGTATTAATATTGTTGACAAAACTGTAAGTACTCTCTGTATAGGAATCATTGTGCTGCATAGCGACTTCGACATACACATTGTCCTTAGTGCCTTCAAAATAGAGAACATCTTCATATAACGGTGTCTTGCTCTGATTCAGATACGTGACAAACTCTCTGATACCGCCCTCATAATAGAATGACTTCTCCACGATGCCATCCTCCGGGCGCATATCGCGAAGAATTATCCTGAGTTTTTGGGTCAGAAAAGCGATTTCCCGCAGCCGCTGCTTCAGCACATCAAAGTCAAACACTGTCTCCTCAAAAATGGTCTTGTCCGGCAGAAAAGAGATCTTTGTCCCAGTTTTCCCTGCCTCGCACTCTCCGGTCACTTTCAGCGGATAGCAGACGCGTCCTCTCTCATAACGTTGATTATATATTTTACCTTCCGAATAAATATCGACTTCCAGCCACTCGGAAAGCGCATTCACTACAGACGCACCCACACCGTGCAGACCACCGGAAACCTTGTATCCCCCGCCGCCAAATTTACCGCCGGCATGAAGAACCGTAAACACAACCTCCACCGCAGGAACTCCGGCCTTTTGATTGATTCCCACAGGAATACCACGCCCATTGTCAATGACAGTGATAGAATTATCGGATTGAATCGTTACATCAATGGTATCGCAATATCCTCCAAGTGCTTCGTCCACCGCATTGTCTACAATCTCATACACCAAATGATGCAATCCGCTTGAAGATGTATTGTCGATATACATACCTGATCGTTTCCTGACAGCTTCAAGACCTTCCAATATCTGGATTTGGTCAGCTCCATACTCGTTGCCCATATATTTCCTCCCATTCTGATTTGAAACTGAAACTCCATAAGGACTCCGTATCATTACAGTGATACATGAGCCGAAGTTCTATCCACGTTTTTTACTACTGCATTTGAAACCTCAAACACTTTGTTGATCTCAAACCGATTATTCACAAACTCCTCCAACCCGGTACAAGTGACAATCGTCTGAATATCACCGATACTGTTCAACAGACAATTCTGTCTGCTGCTGTCAAGCTCTGACAACACATCGTCCAGCAGTAACAGAGGAATATCCTTCGTTACTTTTTTGACAAGCTCGATCTCCGACAATTTTAACGACAATGCAGCCGTTCTCTGCTGTCCCTGCGAACCAAATTTCCGGATGTCAATATCACCCACCATAAAAGAAAAATCATCCCGATGCGGGCCGATTGAAGTCTGCTTGAACCTGATATCCTTTTCCTGGCAGACCTCCAGCTTCTTTTCAAAATGTTCGATTAAAACATCCGGTTCATAAACTATCTGAAGCTTTTCCTTTCCGCCGGTAAGCTTCAGATGAATCTCATACAAAATCTCATTGAGCTGGTTTACAAACACATTTCTCCGCTCAATCACTTTCCTTCCAAAAGACACAAGCTGCGCGTCCCATATGGAAAGTGTATCCTTTAATCCCGGATTGAAATACAACTCCTTTAACAGCTTATTTCTCTGGTTTACAATCTTGTTGTAGTTGTTCAGGTTATGCAGATAGACGCTGTCGAGCTGACAAAGCTCCATATCCACAAAACGCCGTCTCTCCGCCGGACCGTTTTTGATGATCGACAAATCTTCCGGCGAGAAGAACACGACATTCAACAAACCCAGCAAATCGGCCGCCTTCTTAATCTTCTGTCCATTGATGGCGATTCCTTTTGACTTGTTTTTCCTCAGATGCAGATCCACACGGTTCTCAAGCCCGTCTTTTACCACATACGTACGTATGTGCGCCTCCTCTGCAGCAAAGTTGATGATATCCCTGTCCTTGCTTCCCTTGTGGGATTTTGTCGTGGCAGACAGAAAGATCGCCTCCAATATATTTGTCTTTCCCTGCGCGTTATCGCCATATAGAATATTTGTTCTACTGTCAAAGCTGATAGAAAGCGCACCATAATTTCTAAAATTCTCAAGCTCCAGTGATTTAATAATCATTCTTATCTCTCACTTCTTATAAAGATAACTCTTTGGATTTAATCACAAAAGTATTGCCCTCAAAACTCACCTCATCGTTCTCAACAAGCTTTTTGCCGCGCTGTGTCTCCACCTGTCCATTCACGCGCACCTGTCCATCCTGAATCACTGTCTTAGCATCAACACCCGATTCAACAAGACCGGCAAGCTTTAATGCCTGCCCAAGCTTAATGAAATCATCCCTGATTCTTACCTCTTTCATAATTTCCCATACCTTTCCCAAATGATAACAGCCAAAACTAATGAACCGAACTAAACGTCACGGGCAAAATCAGATACGTATAATTTTCCTCATTATCCTTAATAAAACACGGAGCCTTTGAGTTGAGCAGCTTGATTTCCACTTCCTCATCGTCAATCACTTTCAGTGCATCAATTAAAAATTTGGGATCAAAACCGATCATGAGATCTTTACCCGTTTTGGAAATGTCAATCTCTTCATTCAGGCTTCCGATAACAGAATTCATCTTAAGCTCCATCACATCATCCAAAATATTTAAGATAATCGGCTTTTTGTCTCCTTCCTTTACAAGCAGGGTAGAGCGGTCGATACAGCTCTGAAATTCCTTTTTGTTAATCATTACTTTTGTCTCGTAATCAGCCGAGAGGATATTATCAATTTTCAGATAATCACCCTCAATCAATCGCGACACCACTGTTGTGCTGTCAAATTCAAATAAAATATGTTTGCTTGTAAAGAAAATATTGACGTCTTTCTCGCTATCTCCCGGGAGAATTTTGCTGATTTCACTTAATGTTTTGCCTGGTACAATCACCTTTTTGGATGGATAAGCGTTTTTGAGATGAATACGGCGCAATGATATGCGCAACCCATCTGAGGATACCACTTTTAAGATATCTTCCTTAATCTCAAAAAGCTCACCTGTCAGGATTTTGTTTGTAACATTATCTGCAATAGAAAAAATCGTCTGTCTGATGACTTCCTTTAAAGTAAACTGTGATACACAGATGGACTCAGACCGGTCAATCTGCGGCAGATATGAAAAATCTTCCCCTGATTTTCCTACTATATTAAATTTTGCTTTCTCACAGGTAATTGTTGCTTTATAGGAAGGGTCTGTTGCAATTGTTACGTCATTGTCCGGAAGCTTGCGCACCATTTCCAGAAAAATCTTTGCATCCAGAGCAATGATTCCTTTCTCTATGATTTCACCTTCTATAATTGTCTCAATTCCAAGCTCCATATCATTGGCGGTAAGTTTGATTTCGCCTTTCGTAGTATCAATAAGGATACACTCAAGTATTGTCATCGTTGTTTTACTCGGCACAGCCTTAGAGACGGTGTTTACACCATTTAAGAGGTTTGACTTTGAACAAATAATTTTCATGTGTATAACTCCCTTCGCTGTAATTGTGATGAAGAAGAAAAAGCAGCCAATGCCATAAAAATATATAAAATATATATAAATTCGTAGCATTCGTAGTAATGGCAGTGGAAATGTGAACAAACCTGTTTTTCGCCTAAAATACAAGAAAATCGTCAAAAATATCTTGTGGATAACCTTCATAATAAGAATCAAGTTATTCACAATAATTCACAATCTTCTTATTATGAAGGCGCCAGTTTTTTCTTAATCATTTCGATTTTATTTTTTAAATCCTCATCTGTCCTGATTTTTTCCTCAATTTTTTCCACACCATGAATGACTGTCGTGTGATCCTTTTTTCCAAGATATGCTGCAATCATCTGGAAAGTAGATTCTGTCATACTGCGACACAGATACATGATGATCTGTCTGGGAATCACATATTCGGAATTGCGCTTTTTCGATGTAATATCTTCCTTTGAAATATTAAAATGTTCTGCGACGACATCTATAATGAGGGAAGGGGATACTTCGCGTCTCTGATCTGGATAAATGACATCTTTCAATGCATCCTCAGCCAGGGCAAGATTCAATTCCTGTTTGTTCAGGCGCGCATTTGCCATGACTTTATTTAGGGCACCCTCAAGTTCACGGATGTTGGATTTAATGTTTGTCGCAATATACTGAATGATCTCATCATCGATCTCTTTGTCATACATCTCTGCATTCTTGCGCAGGATTGCCATACGGGTCTCATAGTCCGGTGGCTGAATATCAGCGATCAGACCCCACTCAAAACGAGAGCGAAAACGTTCCTCTAAAGTCTCCATTTCCTTTGGCGGTTTATCAGAGGAAATAATTATCTGTTTTCCGGCAGAATGAAGGACATTGAATGTGTGAAAAAATTCTTCCTGAGTCGATTCCTTTCCTATTATAAATTGTACATCATCGATGAGAAGGACATCGACTGTCCTGTACTTGTCACGCAGTTTCGTCATCGCGGCTGCGTTACCGCTTCGGATGGATTCAATCACTTCGTTGGTGAATTGTTCTGAGGTGACATACAGGACTTTTTTGTCCTGATTCTGCCCCAGCACAAAATGACCTATGGAGTGCATCAGGTGCGTCTTTCCAAGCCCGGCACCGCCATATAAATACAATGGGTTGTATGCTTCTCCTGGGGATTCCGCTACGGCAAGTGCTGCAGAATGGGCGAATTTATTGTTGCTTCCCACGACAAAGGTATCGAACTTATATTTATTATTCAGATTAGCATTTTCGTATTTGAGGTTGTTCACACTCTTTTTTGGCTGATTCGATTCGCTAGACGCCTCTTTTCTCTCTGCTATGGCATCTTCCTCTGCAATAAAGACCACATCATACTCATGATTCATAAGCTCTGATATGGTTGCCTTAAAGCAGAAATAATAATTTTTCTGAATATACTTTAATAAGCGTGCCTGAGCTGACGGAATCAGAATTGTCACAATATCATCCTCAACTTTGTAGAATTGTAGGGGCTCCACCCAGTTATTGAATGAAATATCTGTAAGGTCATATTCATCTTTGATGAGATCCTTTATTTCATTCCATCTGTCTCTTATTTCGTTCATGCGATACCTCTGCTCTATTGTTTCAGTCTCTCTGATAAGGATATGTTATTAAATTACAAACTCATACACATTAATAGTAACCCAAATGAGGAAAAAAAGCAAATGAATGTGAAAAAATTTTAAAGTAATTCACGTAATCCCCAAACGATTGTCGATATTGTGGATAACTTTATCCAAAATATGTGGAAAATTGTATTTATACACCGTAAAAAACAAGTAATCCACATGATTGTGGATAAATATGTGAATTGTTATATACAACATCCACATTGATATTTCTTGCCATCTCGTATCAGCCGGAGTGGGTTTTCTACATTTTTTCGACGAGATATCCACAAGTTACCCACAATTTGTGGATATCTTTTTTATATTGTGGATTTCATACCTTTTTCTGTGGAAAGTATGTGGTTACGTTAAATTTATTTTATTTTTCTTGACTTCAATATTCTTATGTTATATAATCGTTATGATATTTTCTAATACTTGGAATGATATCGACGGATATCATATGGTTTGCATTATTATTTATTGTGGAATAACGTACCGTTTTGTGCAGATGTCAAATGTGGATTTTAGTAGTAAATCCGGATTGAATTTGAAATCAATCATAGGAAAAGATGACATTTGCCCGGATGATAGTCCGATTGGAAAGGTAAATTGAAGAAGGAGGTGTTTCGAATATGAAAATGACATTTCAGCCAAAGAAAAGACAGAGAAGTAAAGTGCATGGTTTCAGAGCCAGAATGAGCACACCAGGCGGAAGAAAGGTTATCGCTGCAAGACGTGCTAAGGGAAGAAAGAGATTATCTGCATAATTTACAGGTCACATTATGTGGCCTTTTTTTCTATGTACGTTCTATGTATGTAAGGTATTGATATTAAGAGATTATGAAATTTTCGGAATCGTTAAAAAGCAACAGGGATTTTAAGAATGTTTATCGTGGCAGGAAAAGTTATGCCAATAAATATTTAGTGATGTATGTATTAGAAAATGGATTAGATAAAAACAGACTTGGGATTTCAGTTAGCAAAAAAGTAGGGAACAGTGTTGTCAGACACCATGTCACCAGATTGATCAGAGAAAGCTATCGGCTGCATGAGGATAAGTTTCGCAGTGGTTTTGACATCGTTGTCGTTGCAAGAGTAAGTGCAAAGGATGTCAGATATGCAGAGATTGAAAGTGCGCTGCTACATGTATCGAAACTTCATAAAAATATATTGATATAAAAGCAGGTGTTTTGAATGAAAAAGCTTTTCATTTGGCTGATTCTATTTTATCAGAAATATCTTTCACCATTAAAATCCACAAAATGTCCATATTTTCCATCATGTTCACAATATGGGCTTGAGGCGGTCAGGCAGTATGGCGCCTTGAAGGGTGGATTGCTCAGTATATGGAGAATACTTCGATGCAATCCTTTTTCAAAAGGAGGGTATGACCCCGTTCCTTCTATTAATAATAAGAAAGGTAATTACAAAAAATTTAAAACCTTTTACCGGTTTTAGCAGATCAGGAGGAGTAAAATGGATTTCATGCTATTAACGCAAAATTCAACTCCGATATTTATGTACATCGTTAAGCTTCTGGGCTTAATTATGAATGGAATCTTCGAGTTTCTGAATTTGATTGGCATTCCAAATATCGGTTTATCTATTATTTTATTTACAATTGTCATTTATTTGCTATTGATGCCTCTTACCATTAAACAGCAAAGATTTTCAAAACTCTCGTCGAGGATGAATCCCGAGATACAAGCGATACAGGCAAAGTATAAAGGCAAGCAGGATCAGGCATCGATGATGGCTATGAATCAGGAGACAAAAGCGGTGTATGCAAAGTACGGTGTATCACCTTCGGGGAGCTGTGTTCAGCTGTTGATACAGATGCCTATTTTGTTTGCGCTCTATCGTGTCATCTATGCAATGCCGGCATATGTGACAAAGATTGGTGCGGCTTTTGGTGTACTTGCGGATAAAATTATGGAGGCGCCTAATGGCGTAGAAGAGGTCAGAGCTTTGAGCTCGGCGGCATATTTTTCAAAAAATTTTGATATTGCAGGGAATACAAGAAACGCAATTATTGATACGCTCAATAAGACATCGACACTGGATCTGGCGGCTCTTTCTGAGAAGTTTGGTCTGGCGGACCTGACTTACAACGGAAGCCGGATTCTCACAAGCGGCTCTGAGAAGGGCCTGATTGATGTATACAACAATTTCCTAGGCTTGAATATTGGCAATTCGCCCATGGATACCATGAAAACTGCCTTTGCAGCGGGAAATTACCTGCTTCTTGCCGGTGCGATTGCCATTCCGGTTCTCGCGGCAGTTACACAATGGATCAATTATAAACTGATGCCGCAGGCTGCAACGAATGATGATAAGAAAAAGAAACAGCCTTCCAATGATACCGCTGAGGCAATGCAGCAGTCGATGAAGATGATGAATACATTGATGCCAATTATGTCAGCGTGGTTTTGTCTCACACTTCCTGCTGGTATGGGTTTGTACTGGGTAATCGGTGCTGTGGTGAGGAGTATTCAGCAGGTTGTAATCAATAAGCATATCGATAAGATGGATATTGAAGCCGAAATCGAGAAAAATATAGAAAAATACAAAGAGAAATTGAAAAAACAGGGCATCAATGCGGAGAAGCTTCAGGCAGCTGCCAGAACGAATACAAAGAACATCGCAGCGAAGACTTCTTATCAGAATACCTCAGCAAAGCGGCCTGAAAAGACAGAGGAAGAAAAGGCGGAGGACATCAGAAAGGCTACAGAATACTATAATAAAAATGCTAAGCCTGGGAGTCTTGCGGCAAAAGCGAATATGGTAAAACAGTATAATGAAAAGAAGTAGAAAACATTGTACAGTTGATTGATAACTATTTTATGGGGGAAAATAGAATGGAATACATGGAGTTTAAAGGTAAAACCAAAAATGATGCCATTACAGAGGCATGTAGACATTTTTCGATACCAAGTAATAAGCTTGATTATGAGGTGGTTGACGAGGGAAAAACTGGTTTCCTTGGAATGGGTGCCAGGCCAGCCGTCATAAAGGCGAGAGTGAAGGAGGAAAGCAAGGAGGAGGTAATTGAACCTGTCAAGCTTTCCGAGGAGCCGATAATTGCAAGTGTACGAGCTGCCGCAGATCAGGTAGAAGATATCAATGTGGAGGCAGTTTCTAAGAAATTTTTATCGGATGTCTTTGCAGCTATGGGGATTTCTGTTGAGATTTCCACAAAATACAATGACTCACTCAAAACACTTGAGGTTGATCTCAGTGGTGATGAGATGGGTGTGTTGATTGGCAAAAGAGGACAGACGCTTGATTCGTTGCAATATCTGATTTCGCTTGTTGTCAATAAGGGAACGAGTGAGTATGTCAGAGTAAAAGTTGACACCGAAAATTACAGACAGCGGCGCAGGGAGACACTGGAAAATTTAGCAAAAAATATTGCTTATAAGGTAAAGAGAACCAGAAGACCTGTATCGCTTGAACCGATGAATCCATATGAGAGAAGAATTATTCATTCCGCACTGCAGAATGACAGATATGTGACGACGCACAGTGAGGGGGATGAACCGTTCCGCCGTGTGGTGGTTACTCCGAAACGAGACAGTAATTATAATGACAACAGAGGTTATCGGGGAAACAAGGGATACGGTAAAAGTTATAATAAGGGCTATAACAAAAACAACCGGGATGCGAATAAAAATTACAATCGGGATAATGCAGAAACAGTTGAACAGGAGTAACAGTCTATGATAAAATGAACCTTGAAATAGCAAGGTTCATTTTTTGTATACGGGTGTCATACAGCTGATTGTTTCATTATATGGTAAATCGTTTTAATCTGGTCTGCAATGGCGCGGACTTTGCATGGATTGATATGATATCGTTTTTGCATGGATGAACTGTACCAGGTTTTCAGGAAGGAGGAAGAGCAGATGAAGACAGATACCATCGCAGCGATTGCCACGGCAGTCAGCGATTCCGGAATTGGCATTATCCGGATCAGCGGAGAAGATGCCATAGAGATTGCCAATCGGATATATCGTTCAAAAAACAATCGGAAGCGGCTTGTCGATGTCAGGAGTCATACGATTCATTACGGGTATATTTTTGACGGCGATCTGTTGGTTGATGAAGTGATGGTTGCAGTGATGCGTGCTCCAAACACATACACGAAAGAAGACACAGTTGAGATTGATTGCCATGGCGGAATCCTTGTGATGAATCAGATCCTGGAAGTAATCCTGAAAAATGGATGCAGACTGGCCGAGCCGGGAGAGTTTACAAAGCGGGCCTTTTTGAATGGAAGAATTGACTTGTCGAAGGCGGAGGCTGTCATGGACATCATTCATTCCAAAAATGAATTTGCATTGCGGTCTTCCGTGAATCAGTTGAGGGGTTCCGTGTCAGATAAAGTTCGTTCCCTGCGCGGGGATATTTTACATGAGATTGCTTTTATTGAGTCGGCGCTTGACGATCCGGAGCACATCAGTCTGGACAGATATCCTGAACAATTGGAGGAGAAAACAGAAAGGATTCTGCGTGATCTGAAGAAGTTGATCGACAGTGCAGATAACGGCAAAATGCTGAAAGACGGAATCAATACAGTCATTGTCGGAAAGCCGAACGCTGGAAAGTCCTCTTTATTGAATCTGCTTGTCGGCGAGGAGAAGGCGATCGTCACGAGTGTCGCCGGAACGACGCGGGACGTGCTGGAGGAATCCATCAGACTGCACGGCGTGGGACTTAATATAATTGACACGGCCGGAATACGGAGTACGGAGGATGAGGTTGAGAAGATCGGTGTCGAGAAGGCGAGAAAGTATGCGGGAAATGCGGATTTGATCGTCTATGTGGTGGATGCATCATGTGCGCTGGATGAGAATGATGATGCGATCATGGAGCTGATTGCGGACAAGAAAGTGATCGTGCTTCTGAATAAAACGGATCTGGAGCAGGTTGTCAGCGAGGATGACATTACCAAAAAAATGACACAGGTGTCCATGATCAAAACCTCCACAAAAGAAAATACGGGAATCGATACATTTGAGGAAACAATAAAACAATTGTTTTTTGGCGGCGAGATTGCCGTCAATGATGAAATCTATATCACAAACCAGCGGCACAAAGAGGCATTGATGGAAGCATATGAGAGTATGGAGATGGTGCTGAAAAGTTTAGCTGACCAGATGCCGGAAGATTTCTATTCGATCGATTTGATGAGCGCCTACGCTTCGCTTGGCAGAATCATCGGGGAGGAGGTTGGAGAGGATCTTGTCGATGAGATTTTTTCTAAGTTCTGTATGGGGAAATGATGTGATGAAGATATGATAGAAAAATCTGTTTGTAAAGAAAAGGAGAAGAACAATGAAGTACACATTTGAATCAGTAGAAGAAACAGAAAAACTGGCATCTACCAGTAAGATATGTAGTATTATTGAAGGTTTTGCCGATTATGAAAAGAAATTTCCATTGGCTTATGGAAAAATAAAAGCACTGTTTGGTCAGCCGGCCTATGAGTCGGAAAATCTGGAAAATCTGTTTTCTTACTGTATTTTGGCAACATCAGAAGACGGAGAAACCGTTTACCTGGATGTATACTGTGCAGGTTCAGGACCTGCGATTGGCGGTAAGCAAAACGAAGCGTGTGAAAAGGCGGCAAAGGCTTTGGTGGATTACATCTGGCAGGCCAAACCAGTTGACTATGCGCAGAAAGCGTATTACATGGATGGCCCGACAGTCCTTGAATTTGGAATCAAAAACGGTGTTTCTTATTATAATGAAGCGGAATTGGATCTTTCAGAAGAAGAATTCAGAGAACTGTATAAAAAATTGTACTAAAATGAAGCGTAATTATTACGTATAGGATTTGGTATGGTTTGATGTATGTAACTATACGGGTACTGAATTATTACGGAGGTTTTTATCATGTCAAAAATAGCATGTAAGTGTGGAAATATTTTACACGACAATACGGATCAAATCCGTTATAAAGGTTATATCATTTCTGATGGTGAGTTTTTTGATCTGTTTGATTTTGCGGATGAAATGATTGAGTCAGGCAGTCCATGCAGAGAAGACATGGCAATGACATTCCGGCATAATATAGGTATTGGAGAGAAGCGGATCAGATTAAAAGAGCTGTATCAATGTCCGCTCTGTGGAAGAGTATTGATCGAGATAACTCCGGGACAATTTTGTTATTTTGTGCCGGAAGGACATGAGGAAAAAAATTTACTGGACTACAGAGCGGGAGAGTTGATTGAGTTCAAACAGCGTTTGATATAATGAAGAGTACGAAAGGAGGGTGTATCAATGAGTGATGTTTTAGAATTTGCCAGCCGGGAAGAATTTAGGAGATGGCTGAATGACCACTGCCTGACCCATGATGGTGTCTGGCTTTTATTTGGGAAAGCCGGCGGGCCAAAGACTATAAAGGCAGAAGAAGCACTGGAAGAAGCGCTCTGCTTCGGATGGATTGATGGACAGATGCAAAGCCTTGATGACAAATCTTACAAGAAATATTTTTCCCTGCGAAGGGAGAAAAGCAAGTGGTCGGAAAAAATAAGAAATTGGTCAAAAGCCTTGAAGAGAAGGGGCTTATGACCGATTTTGGCAGAAAGAAAATAGAGGAAGCACAAAAAAATGGACAGTGGGACGCTCCCAAACCTGCGGCGGTTACAGAAGAACAAATTGCCCAACTTACTACCCTTCTGGAAAGTTATGAGCCTGCCTGTACAAATTTTAAAGCGATGTCTTTATCTGTGAAAAAAACTTATACAAAGGCGTATCTTGATGCAAAGACGGATGCAGGACGGGAAAAGAGGATTGCATGGATGGTCGACCGGCTCAATAAAAATCTAAAACCGATGTAATCAAAAATTTTACTTTAAGTCTATACATTTTCACAAGAAAATACTTAATTTTTTATATCCGAAAAAAATGTATGCATCTCAAATGAAGTGGAGGAAGGACATGGAGAGAACGATTAGAAACTCAGCAAAAGCGCTCATTATCAAAGAAGGCAGAGTATTGGCGGTTAATATCAAAGAGGGAGGCGAGGAGTGGAGTGGTACATCATGCCTGGCGGCGGGCAGGAACCTGAAGAACTTCTCGCAGATGCCGTCTGTAGGGAAGTGGCAGAGGAAACAGGGATTGAGGTTCGGAGAGTTACCAGATGCAGTGCGTCATAAAGATCATAATCAGACGGGCTGCGAGTGGCTGGATATCCAGACGCTGAATCACGCAAAGCTTTACCCGTCAAAATTGCGGAGACAGATTATGAATTTGTATGAAGGCAAACCTTATAAGGTGTATCTGGGAAATGAGGAGGTAGGTGATCCGGAATGTTTCGAGTAGATGAATAGTTGCGTTAATTAATGACCATGCAGTAACGATTTGTAATCTTAACGGAACCCTTTGCATATTACAATTTTCTCATATAATGCTTCAGCTGGTCATAGAAGTTCTCTCTGGTTCCGGCCATGATTACAACAATCACTTTATCCTCCCAATACTCTACTGTATATGCCAATTCATAATTTGTCTTATTATAATAAATATCATATCCATACACGCCAGATAAGTCTCCAATCTTGGCTTCGCCAACTGTATGATCCTCCCTGATTTTATCAATTGCTTCCTGATACAGCATCTTCAGTTTTTTGTCTTTCAGTTTCTTTATGTATTTAGCTGCTGGTGGAAGAAAACGCACCTCTGTCATCTTTACTCCTCCGTACCAAAGACATCATCATATGATTCATACCCTGCTTCTGAATTGGCAACTTTTTCTGCTTCCGCAAGCATTTCCTCAACAGCTGGGTGTACCTCTTTCTGTGCCTTTTTGAAACGGTCAAGCAATTCCATTCCACTATAACCTTGCGAAATCAAATCTGCCAGAATCTGCTCAGCAAATTCTCCTCCGGTATTTGCTTTCGCAGGACGAATAACCAGTTCATTTCCCCGTACCATGCACTCCGCTTCTGCATCAAATCCCAGCATAGTAAAAAATTTCTGTGGGATTGTTATCTGCCGTTTTGCAGATATACTTATTTTTTTTGTTTCCATAGGAATACTGCCTTTCATTATTGTTGCCGGCATTTCCATGCCCTTCTCATCATGTGCAATTCAAAGAAATTACATTCTTGGTTTCCTGGTAACTAGGATTATTATATGTAATTTTATTTAACATGTCAATAAACGGCGTGTTTCAAATTTGATATAGTTATAGGAAAGGTTACTGTTCACACCCACGCCAAAGTAGTGGGAATCATGCGCCAAAATGCTTGCCTTTTAGCATTTTGTGTGCAAAAGCTGTTATAATTCACACCTCAATAACTTATAAGCTGATGAAAACTAACGTTGGTGTGAATCAATGTCATTAACTTAAGGCATTTGACCAACAAATTGTACTGGAAAATGCCCAATAAATCATTGTATTTGTTCACAAACCCTGGGTATTAAGGTCTTAAGTAAATGACATTGGGTGTGAATTGTAACTAGGAAAGTGTTACTGTTTACATCTTCGATAAACAGACTGCATTCCGTTCTTGCATAGGGTAGCGGCTTGCAAATCGTTTTGATAAATTCGCAAATATTTCGTGTATGTTAATTTATTTATTTAGAATCAGGCTGAGTGACGGATATAAAAATGTAGAAGAAAGAGATTTCACACTGATATTGACCAATGCGCCGTATCATGCAAGATTAATTATATTCGGCACATTATTCATGCGTAAATTTATAGTTGCATATTCGATTGCCCGTTCAGAAACATTACACATTATAACGTTTTCTTCACCGATCAGTATACCTGCAAGTATACCTACAATACCATACCCACAACCCAAATCCAGTACTTTATCACATGGTAAAAAATCAATAACAGATAACATGGCTAAGGTACCATTATCAATTGAATTGACTTCTTTCCCTGTTTAACAACAGTCTTGCCTGTAACTCTTTTATTAAAAATCAGAATTGACATAGTGAAACAGTAGTAGAAATGAAAGAAAACATCTCAATGATGCAAATTGGTTACTGTATTGGAAGAACATGGTGGCACAGAGGAATTACGTCAGAAGCCCTGCAAGCTGTTATGGACTTTCTGTTTGATGCAGTTGACGTAAATCGGATTGAGGCTATACACGATCCAGGAAACCCTAACTCGGGCAAAGTAATGAAAAAATGCGGAATGAAATATGAAGGAACTTTGCGTAGTTCTGATTGGAACAATCAAGGAATTTGTGACGCCTGCTATTATGCACTATTAAAATCAGAACGCTGACTTACCCGTTTGTCGGGAAATAGAATAGAACACAAATTTGGAATTGTATGTACGATGGGAAGATAGATGGCAAAAGCACCGCACGGGCTGTGTGGTGCTTTTGCCATCTATCGCACGCTTTCTGTGGATCATGCCGATTGCAGATGAGGTGATGCTGGCTGTAATTCGTACACCTGGGTAAACTGTTCCTTTCGCTCCGGGGTGAGGTGGTGACTGACCAGGATCAGCGTCAGTTCCTGGTTGGCCAGCAGGCTCTTTTCCACAATGTCAGCGTTTTTCTGATCCAAGGCACTGGTGCCCTCGTCCACCAGGAGGATAGAACGATTGTGGATCAGTGCGCGGGCGATGGCCACCCGCTGCTTCTGTCCGCCGGAAAGGTTGCCGCCTTCCTCGCCCACGATGGTGTCCAGGCCGTCCGGCATGAAGGACAGATCGCCCTCCAGGGCGCTGTCCCGCAGGGCCTTTTCCATCTGCTCGTCAGTAAATGTCTCGCCCAAAGTAATGTTGTCCCGGATGGTGGAGTTGAACAGGAATACATCTTGTTCAATATAGCTCATCTGCTGTTGGAGCTGCTCCGGGGTAAAGTTCCTGGCATCTGTGTCATCAAAGCGGATAACTCCGCTGTAGTCCGACAGCCAGCCCAGCAGGAGCTTGAGCAGGGTGGATTTCCCACAGCCGGAAGGCCCGGTGAGGGCATACTTGCCGCCTTTCTGGAACTGGAGGGACAAGCTTTGCAGGATGGGGCGCTCGCCGTACTGGAAGTTCAGGTTTTCGATGGTGATAGCGTTGGATACCGGGGCGATGTCCTCCAAAGGACTGTTCCGGGCCTCCACATTGTGGACGGTAATGTTTTTGAAATAGGGTTTTGCGGAGGCCATGGACATGCGGTGGTTGGCGATGGTGCGCAGACCATTGACGATACCGGCGGTCAGGTTGCTTGCACTGGCCATAGCGCCAAGGATGATTTTCCCCTGAAAGGTCAGGGCCACCGTCACCACCTGTTGAAAAATTTGCAGGAAAATGCTGAAAAATCCGGTAAAGCAGGAAATGCTGGACTGGGTGCCGCTCCGGCGGCAGTTGGATTTCTCCATCTGGTCACTGACAGTATCGCCTTGATCCAGGAAACGGTCTGCGTGGCCAAAGGCGCGCAGCACATCAAAGCCGGACAGCAGATCTTTCAGCTTGCTGACACCTTGTGCTTCGGCGGCTGCGCAGGTTTCGCCCAGACGCTCCATCCGTTTCTGGAACAGCTTCGGCACTATCAGCATCACCGCCGCAGAGACCAATCCTGCCGCCAGCATAAGCCAGTGAAGGGAGAACAGGGCCAAAATACACCAGACAATCAGTCCGACTTGCTGGATGCAGCTGAAAAAGGGAGTCCAGGCCAGATGCTCGATCTGCTTAATATTGGTAGTCAGCCAGGATATGTACTCACCGGTGTCCTGGCTGTGATAGGCAGCGTGGGTTTTGTGTAGCAGAGACAGATACAAATCGTGGCGCACCTGATTGTTCATAACCCGAATGGTCCGCGCCTCCATGATACCTCCTATTGCTGCCAGGGTGAGATAGAGCATATAGCCTCCTGCCTCCGCCGCTGTCCAGAGCAGAAATTCCCGGAAATCCAGATTGATGGCTGCGTTAAAAGACTGCATCAAAATAAGCTGCAAAATTACATACATGCCTTCACAGATCAATCCGAAAGACGATGCCAAAGCTATTTTTTTCCAGTTTTTCTTCATATAGTAGTTCATCTCAGTCCACCTTCTCTTTCCACTTTCCGCCCCGCAGCATGGGAGATTTGCGGTAGGGGGCGTTCAGAAATCCGCTTCCGCCTGTGGTCAGCCAGCGGGCAAAATAGAGGAACGGAACCAATGCCTCGTCACTGTTCAGCAGATAAGAGCTGATAAGGCCGTCCTCGGTTTCCAGTTCCGCCTTGCTCAACAGATTCAGCTCCGTCAGGGTATCCATCAAAGCCTTGACCTCTGCCACGTCCAGTTTCATGGGCTTGGCGATGGCTCCCGGCGTGTAGCGGCGCATGGTGGGCGGTTTACTGTGCAGATACTCTAGCAGTTCCAGACAGTGGGGTTTTGACAGGGTCTCAAAAAGGCGGCGGTAGAGGTTGTTCTCCTCCAGAAAGGGTTCCCACCCCGTCTCCGGCTCTGGAAAAATGGCGGCGAAAGACATATCGTTGGCCCGGACACCTAAAACCGTTCCGTCTTCCATGGCAATCCGCGTCCTGCGCAGCCATCGGGTCGGCTTCCCGTCCTTTGCATCTTCGGTTTCGCAGCATCTCTCGTATCCGCTGATATCTATTGCATTCTCCGGCTTGTCGCTGATAACTGCCCCCGCTGCAGACCATATCAGGCGGCACAGCCGGTCTATCCGCTGATTCCGGGGAACAGTGAGCATCCACCGATACAAAGTGTCTTCTATATTAATCTGCTCTCCGTCATCCAAACCAAAGAGCGCGTCGATAGTGACGCCGAGCTGCGCCGCCAGGACAGGCAGAAGCTCCACGTCCGGCGCGCCGCCCTTCTCCCATTTTCCCACCGCCTGGTAGGATACCCCAACCATCTTACCCAGCTGTTCCTGGGTGAGGCCCCGCTCTTTTCGCAGCGCGGCAATGCGTTCACTCAACATACCCGACATAGAATCATCATCCTTTCGTTTGCTGATTGTATGATAGCAAAAATCTCGGTTGCATACAAGAGAATCATTTTTTCAAAAATGCAACCACTGGTTTTGTCGATACAACTATAGAAGCTTGTATTGTACTGCAGACTTCCATTCCGAAAAGATCAGGGAAATTACAACAAAGAAGTACACGATATAAACACGGTTTGCTATGAGTATTGCAGGAAAATATGCAGGAAGTTATGGCAGATTAAGGATAGTTTAACGTAAACAGAAATTGCCAATATATTATTTTGATAGCTATATATCGTGTTTAATTTTTGAATCAGCCACGGACTTTGCACTGCGCTGTAAAGTCCATAAGAAAGCATAATGGTTGAAATGCATCAAGCCAACCGCAAAGCGGTTTTTGCATGGCTTGATGCTTGTAACAGGAAGCCAAAGGCTGAACTGTTACAGGTTATGGCATATTCTTGAATTAATATGTGCTTTCTGTAATGATGTGTGCTATACTATTAAATACTAAGAAAAATTACGATAATACAGATTTTTATAGCATGAAAGAAATACTAAAATTTCCAACATGCATTGAGATTTGAAGCGGATAATTTTGGCCAGAATGAAAAAAACATGGAAAAGTTGGAAAACTTTTGCATTGCATTTCAGGAAAATGACACAGCCGCCATCAAAGAAGGATTTAATGCCTACCTGAAAAAGACAATCAGCATCCGCGATACAGGTACCAGAAAAGAAATGAAGGAGAATTTCTACCATGGTATCTTACTTGGTCTTTTTGGAAATATGGACGGATGGGATGTCCAGTCAAATGCTGAGTCCGGCGATGGTTGCAGCGACATCAGTATAGAAATCGAGGATCAGGAAACAGGTATTATCATTGAATTAAAATATGCAGAAAAAAAGCCCCTTTTCAAGAATTTCTTGAAAGAGTAAGGAGAAAGCACTGCGGCTGGACAAAACGGAAATGTACCGTGTATGAACCTCACTGAAAGGCGGCGCATGTCGGAAGGGAATGTCTGATTTGGGTAAAGGATAATTTGAAAGGAAGAAGATTTATGAATGATTTTAGTATCAATGAAATGTTAGATATGCAAAAAAGGCTTCAGGATAAGTACAAAGATAAATGGGAAAAATTTTCTCCTGAAACAGGTAAAAACAAGCTGCTTTGGATGATAGGCGAAATTGGAGAAGTGATTGATATTGTCAAAAAAAACGGAGATAGAAAAGCGTCTAATGATGTTGCATTAAGAAAAGACCTTGTAGAAGAGATGGCGGATGTGCTGATGTATTATAATGATGTGATGCTGTGTTATGAAATATCTGCGGACGAATTAAAACAGGCTTATACTGCAAAGTTTGAGAAGAATATGACACGCTGGTGAATTTGAATTGAGAATTGATGCTGGCTGCTCTTCAGCTGTTTTCACCGATATTTAGGCAATGCTGTACTGGAGCGTGTTTGAAACAACTGGTAATGAGGTTATGAAGTAAGAGAAGTGGCTTATCCAGGTTAGGAGGGATAAAGTTGTTCCGCTTGAAAAATAAAACAGAAACAATGATTTCAGAAACTATGTTTGCCTGCAAAAGAGGGCATCTTACGATCAGGGGAACAGAGTACAGACCGCAGGGAGAAAATCTTCCCATAGCTATTGTCAGCCATGGGTTTATGGCATTTCAGGATACGGTGCGTCATTATGCAAAGAAGTTGGCGGAACTTGGATACCTTTCTCATACTTCGCAGCCTAAGACTGAATTATAATTAGTTCCAAATACAATAAGGAACTGTAGAAAAATAAGTGATGCAGATTGCGCAGGATATTTCTTCGAAAGTGCAGTACAAAAAACGCAGGCGTAGTGGGCTACGGCGAGGCTTTTTGTGCTGTGCTATCGGAGAAATAGACAAGTCAAGATGCGTCAGTTATTTTCCTACAGTTCCTAAATCTTATAAAAAAGGTATAAGCGCTCCATTTGTGCTATAATAGATATTAAAAAACAACATTTCAAAAACGGAGGCTTATACCATGAATAGCATAGCAGAAATCTTTAATAATAGCAAACAACTTTTGGACAGTATTGGTAATTTTGCTCCCTGCTGCGCAGGTGTGGTATTACTAAAATGGTTGACGCTGTTACTGCCG
>CAMWXE010000072.1 GCA_947178145.1 uncultured Lachnospiraceae bacterium
ACGCTGCATACATCTCTTTTAAGCACAGCGCTCCGTCCCACTCTTCCGCTCCAAAATACACTGCCAGTGTGACCACTGGAAGCAGTCAGTCATTTTTCCAAAATCCGCTTAAATATTCATCCGGCGTGGGCCTGTTCTTATTCTTGTAAGTTTCTTTGCTGATTTAAGTCTAACACATTCCGGGTGAATTTGTCATTATAAATGTAATGTTTTTGGCATTCATCATCCTGTTGGCGGCGTAGAACTCTGGATAGTCAGGTTCAGCCGTTTTGTCATTGACGGCATAATTGAAAACGGGCAGGTATGAAAGCAACTGCACAAAAAAAAGAACCACTGCATGTTTTCCAGTGATTCTTTTGCCAATCTATCAGCTGATTTTCTTCGCCACCACAACAAATCTTCCCTCCTTCTCCTGATAATCACAGGTTGAGAGCGTCAGAAGTTTGTCGCCATAGCTTGCGGTTACGCCAGTGTCATACAGTGACAGCGCAGCCATCTCATTCATGGCGGAATTAAATTCCATCTCCGAAGCGGCGTTGATAAATTGATAATATTTGAAGGTCACTTCCTCCTCCGAGTAGACTTTGGAACGGAACACGTACATCACCTGATAAGTGCCTTTTTCATAAATGGTATCAAACTGTATCGTCGGATGTTCTTCATAATAGGACTCTTTGCTGTATTTATTTAATGTTCCGAACATCTTGCCGGATTTCATGTGATGCCCATACAATATGATATTATCGCATCCTTTGATTACGTCACACTGATAATCCATGAAGATGCATCCGTTTCTGTCCTCTTCCTGATTAAAGTTGTGATCCAGATAATACTCATTGTTCACGGTCTGCATCACAGGATAGTCAATAATCGTATCATCGATCTTCACCCAGCCGATGAGTCTCTGATTCTTCTGGTAGATTAAGGAATATTCTGGCAGGATATCTGGTATCTCAACTGTGTCATCCGTGTAGTGAATCCGGACTTCTTTCGTACCGGAAGACTGTGCACCAGCCTCTTTTAATGCAGCCAGCTCCTCAAACTCCCTTGCGCTCTTTGCCGACACCTGATAGTACGCCCCCAGATACCCAAAACTTACAATACACATAAACAAACAGCCCGCAATGAGCAGTTTCCGCTTTCGTTCCTTTTGCTTCAGAACGGCTACAATCTGCTTCTGCATGTCCTTGTCAAAGTCTTCCAGCTTTGCCCTGGCCTCCGGCTTACTTTGCTTCTGCGAAGCTCTGGGCAGATTCCTGATATTTTTAATTTTTTGTATCTGCTGTTTTCTTTTTTCCTTTCGGGCTGTTTTTTCCTGCTGTTTTGCCTGTTCTTCCTGTTTCATCTTGTGATACAGCTCATAGATATTATCATCAAACTGTCTGCCCACTATAGACTCAAACGTGTATTTGCCATTTCGCAATTCCAAGTACAATGTTTCAATATCTTTTGGATTATCTAATTTCAGATTGCCGGTAATGGAATCGATGCGTTCCTTGTCTCTTAACGCCGCCTGGTATTCCTCTTCATCCCGAAAGCGTCTGCCCTCCACAATCCATTTTACTTCCGCCATTCGATCGCCCTTTCTATCATTCATTGTTTCTTCCCTGATAGTTTTCCTGCATCCTGCGCTCTTATTGCCATAAACATTCCTTTCAAATGGTTGACATATATACTGTCATTTTACTATATTTTCAGTCAATTTCAAGTATTATTTTAAATTTTATGATATTTTTACATATTTTTCCTGATTTTCGCAAAAACAGGGCGTAAATTTATTGGAACACTTTCCGCACGCTGTCATATAGTATAGAAAAAAGCTTCTTCGGAGGTACTCAACATGAGTGAATTATCAGCAAGCCATTGCGGATGCAACCAAACAAATACGATGTCGGAGTGTGGCTGTGGCAACAACAGCGGATGCGGAAACTGGATTTGGATCCTTATCCTTCTTTCCTGCTGTGGTGGATGCGGCGGCAGCGGTTTCGGATTATTCAACAACAACGGCTGTGGTTGTGGCTGCGAGAGCAACAACAACGGATGCGGCAGCTGGATCTGGATCCTGCTCCTGCTCAGCTGCTGTGGCGGTAACGGCGGCTGTGGCAACAACGGCTGCGGATGCTGCTAATGTCCTAATCCCAGAGGGTCCGTCTATGCGGGCCCTCTCCCATTGTAATAATGGATACTGATTTTTCATATATATGATTAAGGTAGGAAAAAATGGAGGTTTCTTATGGAGGATAACGATTACGTGCTGGCTTTTGACCACTTCTATACCACGAATCACATCCAGATCTTAAAGTCCCTTCTGCCCTTTATGGACAATGATAACTTCCGGATGCTGCCTGTCCTAATCAAATATATGGAGTTAAAATACACCCTGTCTGTGCTCGGCAACGGAAGTCCGGGATTTACGAGCGGAATCCACGCCAGCAGTTTGGACACGGACTCGAAAGCAGGCACTGACATGACAGAAAACCTCGAAAATATCTACAAGGCCATTCACAAGTATCTTGCTCCAAGCGAGGAAAAAAATTTTAACCAGATCCTCTCTGCCATGAGAACAATGAAAAACGTGCGTGAAATGCAGCAGATGGTGGAGCTTTTCCAGAGCCTGAATCCAGATACAAACTCCAATATGGACATTGGTTCTATAATGGAAAACCTGTCCTCTGGCAGCGAAAGCATGAATGGACTTAACATGAATGGACTTAACATGAACGAAATAATGGAAATGATGAAACTTTTTGGAGGCAATGACAATGGAAACCAACAATGAATGGATGAATGACCCGGAACTTCAAAACATTGACAGGGCGAAGCTTGACTTCCTCGACAAAATGTTTGTGCAAAGCACCGCCATAAACAATAGCGGAACACAGCAGGAGCGGCAGAAGAAAATGATGGCGTTTCTGCTCTCGCTGGGCAAGCTGAGCAGGGAAAACAATATCACCTTCCAAAAGGAAGAAGTTGAGCTCATTTTTTCCGTTCTGAAAAAATACTCAACTTCGGATGATATTGATAAGATGCAGAAAATCTCTTCCTTTTTTCAGTCCCGTTAAGCACAGGCAGTACACCAGCCGAAAATATGGTACTCTAAAGAGGCTCCCGTCTTTGGTGCGGAGTCTTTTTAGGCGGTCCGCCGGATACATGTCATGGCAGCATATTGACAGACTTCCATAGTATTCTCGACAAATCCGGCGCGTATGGCGCCATCAGTATCACAAAGTTCCGGCACAGCGCAGTTACATCCGGATTTCGCTGGTCCACCCGGTCTTTCCCTGCGCTCAAACAGAACGCTGTCTCGCCATGCGGAACTGCAGTCTTGACTGCATGCTCATGAAATGAGGTTATAATCGCGCCTGTTTGCAGTTCTTTTTGCCAGACATTCAGGAGTTCCATCATCGCTGAAACAATCTTATGACGATTTGGCATGGTATTTCCACGACTGATGCACTTTCTGATCGTTGCCGCTGTATCTTCCAGCGCCTGATTCATCTTCCCAATACTTGCTGCCTGCAGCGTTTCTTCACTGTAATTGCCGCACCTGTTCCACTCGTCTGCGGCGAGAATCATCCGCCTGTATCTGCCAAGAAACTTATAGATGCCTTCCAGCGCCCCCTCCTGCCAGCTGTCATAATACGGGGCATCATTCTCTCTGGGTGTATGCTCAAAGAGCAGATACAGCCTTAAACAGTCTGTGCCATAATCCATCACAAGGTCATTGTCAAACACACGTTTTCCCGTCTCGTCAAGCCATTCCAGCAGCGCCTTGTCGCATGCGAAACTGTCGGGGATATCGCACCCCGACAGTTTTTTTGCATTGTATTCGATTTCCCTGTGATTCATCGGCGTTAATATATCATTGATCATTATTTCGCCACAATGTTCAGGATTCGTCCCTTCACATAGATCTCCTTTACAATGTTCTTCCCTGCTGTGAGCTCTGTTATCACAGGAATCGCGTGCGCCTTTTCCTTCACAGATGCCTCGTCCTCGTCGAGTCCGATCGCCAGCGTCGCCTTCACTTTGCCGTTGATCTGCACCGCAATCTCCACGGTGGACTCCACGGTCTTTGCCTCGTCATACTCTGGCCATTTCTGCTGGTAAACCCTTCCGTTTCCGAAGTACTTCTCCCAAAGCTCCTCTGTCATGTGCGGCGCAACCGGATTGAGCAGTAAGATCAATGTCGCATACTCGTCCTTTGTGATGCTGTTTGCCTTGTAGAACTCATTGACAAGCGCCATCATCGCCGCAATTGCGGTGTTGAACTTCAGTCCTTCAAAATCGTTGGAAACCTTCTTAATCGTCTGATGGATCTTTGTCTCCATCTCCGGGCGATAACCCGCGCCGTCAATGAGCATATCCTGCAGTTTCCACACCCGGTCAAGGAAACGTCTGCAGCCTTTCACGCCTTCCATGCTCCATGCCGCACTCAGGTCAAACGCTCCGATAAACATCTCATAGGTCCGGAGTGTATCCGCTCCAAACTCGTCAACCACATCGTCGGGATTGACTACATTTCCCCTCGACTTGGACATCTTCTCGCCGTTTTCTCCAAGAATCATACCATGGGAAGTCCGCTTCATGTAGGGCTCACTGCATGGCACGAGGTTCTGGTCATAGAGAAACTTGTGCCAGAATCTTGAGTAAAGCAGATGGAGTGTCGTGTGTTCCATACCGCCATTGTACCAGTCTACAGGCATCCAGTACTCCAGCGCTTCCTTTGATGCAAACTCCTTGTCATTGTCGGGATCAATATAGCGCAGGAAATACCAGGAAGAACCTGCCCACTGCGGCATGGTATCGGTCTCGCGCTCCGCCTTTCCGCCGCATTTCGGACAGGTCGTCTCGACCCAGTCGCGCATCGCCGCCAACGGTGACTCGCCGGTATCGGTAGGCATATAGCTCTCTACTTCCGGAAGCTTCAGCGGAAGTTCGCTCTCGTCAAGCGGTACATATCCGCAGCAAGGGCATTTTACAACCGGAATCGGCTCACCCCAATAGCGCTGACGGGAAAATACCCAGTCGCGAAGCTTGAAGTTGACCTTCCTGTGCCCGATTCTCTTTTCCTCAAGCCACTTTGTGATAGCTGCCTTCGCGTCCTTTACCTCCATGCCGTCCAGGAAATCGGAATTGCAGAGCTTTCCGGTGGCAACATCTGTAAACGCTTCATTCTGCACATCGCCTCCAGCTACAACCTCTATAATAGGAAGTCCGAACTTCTTAGCAAAATCCCAGTCCCTTGTGTCATGCGCCGGAACTGCCATGATTGCGCCAGTACCATATGACATCAGTACATAATCAGAAACCCATACCGGGATTTCCTTGTTATTGACAGGATTGACTGCGGAAATACCCTTGATGCACACACCGGTCTTGTCCTTTGCAAGCTCTGTGCGCTCAAAATCTGATTTCCTGGAAGCCTGCTCACGGTAAGCTGCAATCTCCTCATAATTTTCGATTTCAGACTGATACTTCTCAATCAGAGGGTGCTCTGGTGAAATGACCATGTAAGTAGCGCCGAACAGGGTATCTGGTCTTGTCGTGTAGATCAGAAGTGTTTCATCCTTGTCCTTGATTTTGAACTCTACCTCAGCGCCCTCAGAACGTCCAATCCAGTTTTTCTGGGAGACTTTTACTTTTTCGATATAATCCACATGGTCAAGACCTTCGATCAACTTGTCAGCGTAATCTGTGATCTTGAGCATCCACTGGGACTGCATCTTTCTGATGACCTCGGAACCGCAGCGCTCACACACGCCGTTCACAACCTCCTCATTGGCAAGGCCTACTTTACATGAAGTACAGAAGTTGATCGGCATCTCGCTCTTGTACGCGAGCCCTTTCTTGAACAGCTGCAGGAAAATCCACTGTGTCCACTTGTAATAGTTCTCGTCTGTCGTGTTCACTTCCTTTGACCAGTCAAACGAGTAACCGAGCGCCTTGAGCTGGTTCTTGAAGTGTTCCACATTATTTTTGGTGACAATCTTTGGGTGAATCTTGTTTTTGATTGCATAGTTTTCTGTCGGCAGTCCGAACGCGTCCCAGCCCATCGGGAACAATACGTTATACCCCTGCATTCTGCGTTTTCTCGACACGATATCCATCGCCGTGTACGGTCTTGGATGTCCTACATGAAGTCCCTGGCCTGACGGATATGGAAACTCTACCAGTGCATAGTACTTTGGCTTCGACTTATCCACACCGACCTTGAAGGCCTCCTCCCTGTCCCATATATCCTGCCATTTTTTCTCAATGTCCTTTGGAGAATACTCTTTGTTCATCTCTCTTGCTCCTTTTCAACGCCTTATATCATTAAAGCTGTTTCTGTTTCTAAAATTTTCTGTTTTTATGCTCATGAGTTATTGTATCGCAATCGTTTTTATATTGCAAGTTTTATTTCTGGGCGCGCATCTCTATGGCTTTGATAATCAGCTCTGCGCACTGGGTCTTGGTGAAAATACTGGAATCGAGCGCAAGTGTGTAATTTTCTACTTTTCCCCACTCTCTCTCTGTGAAATATCTGTAATACATTGTCCGCGAACGGTCTTTTTTCTCAAGTTCTCTTCTGATGCGTTCCTCCTGACCTGTCACGCCCTCATGGCGCTGGACTCTCCTGACGCGATGCTCCATGCCCGCATGAACGAACACATGGAGCACATCCCTGCGTCCCCGGAGAATAAAATCGGCGCCGCGTCCCACAATGATGCAGTTTCCCTTGTCTGCAATGCTCTTAATCACTTTGTCCTGCGCCTCTTTGATCTCCTCATAGGGCACCTCCGGCTTTTTGTAATGCGGTATAAACCCGCTCTTCCTGTCAATATAATCCTGCTCGGACATATTTTCTCCGTTTTCGAGTATGAGTTTTTCGTCAATTCCCATCTCTTTTGCCGCAGACGCCACAATTTCCTTATCATAAAACGCATATCCCAGCTTTTCTGCCAGCAGTTTTCCTATGGTATGTCCGCCGCTCCCTGTCTCCCGGCTGATTGTTATGACCATGGTTTTGCCTCCTTCTCTTTTCCCTATTTTTCCCCGCCTGCCTTGAAGTTATAGACTGGTCTGATAATTTTGTCCACTGTAACCGTCTCTCCGACCACCTGCAGCATATCCTCTATTTTCCGGTATGCAAACGGAGACTCGTCCAGCGTGTCCTTATTGACACAGATCGAATGAATCCCTTCCATGGCCTTCTTAAATTCAGAGACAGTATGGTGCTCCTTCACCTCAGAACGCCTGTAAATCCGCCCGGAGCCGTGCGGCGCGGAACAGTTCCAATCCTCGTTTCCACGTCCGGTGCCCAGGATAATCCCATCACGCATATTAATCGGAATAATAACCTGCTCCCCTGCCCTGGCACTGATTGCACCTTTTCTTAAGACAGGAACCTTTCCCGAAAAATCGACGTAATTGTGAATGCAGCTGTCGCTGTCCAGCACCTTCCATTTCATGCCGCGCACAATCTCGTCAATCATGGCCTCCCTGTTGAGTCCGGCAAATTCCTGTACCACCTGCAAATCCTGCAGATACTGTTCGAGCTGCTCACCCTCCAGACAGGTCAGGTCATATGACGCATGCCCCTGTTTCTTCATCTGTGATGCCTTCTGTCCTTCTTTAAGATAATACTCTGTCACCTCCATGCCCAGATGACGGCTGCCGGAATGAATCACAAGGTAATACGCACCGTCCTCATCCCGGTCTACCTCAATAAAATGATTCCCTCCTCCCAGTGTTCCAATGCTGCGCTCTGCCTTGGCCTCATCGATCGCCTTGAAGCAGTGCAGTCTGTGAAGCGCAGTTTTATCGCTGAGTTTGTGACTCGACTTTCTGACTGCCCCGCCGACGGGTACCTGATTGCGGATAACGGTGTCCAGCTTTTGACATTCCATGCCTTTTGTCTTGATCTTCGCAATCGTCATGCCACAGCCGATATCAACTCCGACAAGATTTGGCATCAGCGACTCCCCTACTGTCATGGTCAGACCGATTGTTCCTACTTTGCCGGGGTGGACATCCGGCATCACGCGTATTTTGCTGCCTGCGGCACTGGGGTGGTCGCAGATCATCTGTAACTGTTTCCTTGCATAATCGTCGATGGCATACTGCTCGTTGTCCGTCGTGTAAACAATCGCATTTGTATATTTTCCGAATATTGTAATCATGATAAACTCCTTCTATAACCAATCATTCTCATCATTTCAAAGTCTCCCTGCATCATCCGATGCAGTCCGTTTTTGTGTCTTCTTGTCCCGCATTCCGGTAACAAAAAAACACCTCATAGAAAGGTGTTTTTATCCGCATAATTTTGACTACAATAAAAAGATCCTTACTGCATTCTGAGGACAATCACACCTTCCCGGTCCGCTATTAAATTTAGTAGGTTATCTGTGATGTGCTGCATTTTGTCCTCCTTATCGAAATCTGGTTTCCTGTTGCTCGCAAAGTTCGTGCACTTTGCTTTGTGAATATTATTGATTAAAAAGTTATTCAGCAATGTCCCCTGTGATGTCCGCCTCTTCTGCCGTGACAGCCTCCATGATGTCCACTGTAATAAGTCGTATTGCTGTTTGTCGTGCTGCTGCTTCCCACACTGGAATCTGCCTGCACTGGTCTGCCATGGTCATGACAGTGATCACAGATGCCATCCTCGTCCGCATCTACAAAATAATCGCAGATCCCGTCACAATCCCCATCCAGATAGCAATGCAAATCGCAGATGCCATCGCCGTCCTCATCTACAAAATAGTGGTCACCGCAGATCCCGTCACAATCTGTATCTTTAAAACAATCTCCGAGATTGCATCCGCCGATATGGCAAGTCGCTGGCAGCTCTGCTGCACTGACAGAAGCGGCCGGAGCCAGCACCATCATACAGGCAAGTCCTACAGCCAACATTTTCTTCATATCCATATACCTCCTAAAATTTCAGAAAACCGTTGCTTTTCTTAACCATAGCACACTTCATGGGCTTTTTCAACCCTATTCTTCGATTTTTGCCCAATCTTCGTAACAGTAGTCAATGCCATGAGCCCGTATCTCACCCTTTGCATGCTCGTCATCCATGATAATCTCGCCCACCGACGGAACAACAATGGTGCCTGACAGCGGATTCTTAATGCTGATGACCGGTGTTGTGATCTTTGCATCCACCTCCGACTTTTCAAAGCAGAGGTCTGTGTCTGTCATCTCACAGTCAGTCAATTTCAGATTTTTGCAGTAACACAGCGGCTGCGTACCGATAATCTTACAGTTCTCGAATGTCAGTCCGTCCGCATACCATGCAAGGTATTCTCCCTTGACGACGCTGTCTCTCACTACGACATTCTCACCATGCCAGAACGCGTCCTTGGTGTCAAAGGTACAGTTTTCAAACACTGCATTTTTGATGTACTGGAATGAATACTTCCCCTTGAACGTCACATTTTTAAAAGTGATATTCTCGGAGCGCATCATGAAATATTCGCTCTCCGCGGTGGAATCCTCCATCCTGATCTGACTGACAGACCACCCAAACTCCGGCGATATGATATCACAGCCGCGGATAACCACATCACTGCACTCCCGGAGCGCTTTGATGCCATGCATTTTCGTGCCCGTTATCTCGATGCGGTCAGAATACCACAGTGCGGCGCGGCAAAGCGGCGTCATCTCCGAGTCATGAATCCCAAGTCCATGCACATGCCAGAACGGATAGCGCAGGTTAAAAAAACACTTCTCCGCCTGTATATCTGATGCCTCTTTAACGGCGCTCTCCCCGTCTGCCGGTCCGTCAAAAGAACATTCTCTTATGACCACGCCCCTGCTTCCATACAATGCCCTCTCTTCATCAAATGTCTGTTTTTCAATTACCTTCATTTGCTCTCATCTCCATCTCCGAAAATATTCATACATTAGTATATAATCTTTGTCAGAAAATGGCAAATTAAATTATTCTAATCTTTATATTGATTTTTTATCAAATCTTTATTTCTCCTGCGGCCGCACGCTCTCACCCTGCTTCAGCTCCTTTGTCGTGTAGGTGATCACTTTCGTGTCCGCACTGATCGTTCCTGACTCCAGCGCCACATATCTGTCATTTTTATCTTTGATCTGCACTTTAATCCTCTCAGCATAGTACTCACTTCCGAGGATTCCCTCCTTTTCATTAATTGTATAAATAAAAGAACCGTTTGTCTCCTCAAAAACTGCATCGACAGGAAGCGTCAGTTCGTGATATTCTCCCTGTACCGATTTCTGGATACTTCCGCTCAATCCAGGTTTTCCCACACCCTCTGGGAGCATGCAGATCAGATCGTAACCTCCCTGCATGTTTTCTGTAAAATAGTCCACTGTGACTTCCCTGTCAGACTGGCCATTCAGTTTCAGGCTGACTGTGTCATTCAGATGCACATACTTTCCCTGTTCCTTTGTGATGCTGAACTTGAATTGACATGGGCGCTGTGTATCGGTCATCAGAATCGCCGCCATATCCGATGTCCTGCCGCCGACCTCCACCTGGATTTTTGATATAATTCCGTCATTTTCGGCCTTGATTTCTCCCTTTTGCTTTCGTAATGCATAAAGGCCTGCGATCTCCGTCTGTATCTGTTTCATATCAAGCTCATAGATGGCCGCTGTGGAGTCCGCCCTTGTCGTCACCTGCGCACTGGCAATGTCCCTCATCTTCTGCCGCAGCGTCACCTCGCGGTTGTAGCTCACATCACTGTAGTTTTCTTTCGCCTTCTGCACATTGGCCTCAAGAGCCAGTCTCGTGTTCTGCCATTCATCAAACTTTAACTCCTCAGCCGAGTAATCGGGCTGTTCCACTGCATTTCTGTCGTGCCTGGTCAGCTCGTCCTTCAGGGCAAGCAGCTCTTCATTCGCTTTCTTGATTTTATTCTGCAATTCTGCGCGCTCTGTACTGTTCTCATTTGTCGGATTTTGATTACTGTCTTCGGACGCGGCTTTTGTATCATTATCTATATTTGTGTTTGATTCATTATTTTCATTTGCTTTGTTATCTGTAGTCTTATCGTCACCTATACTATCGTCTTCCCCTGCGTTGTTATCTAAATCTTCCTTATTATCTGTATCTGTTTTAATATCCGTATCTGTTTTATTATCTGTATCTGTTTTATTATCCGTATCTGTTTTGCCATCTGCGTCTTTATCCGGCTCTGTATCCTTATCACTGTCTGCATCGGTACTGCTGCCATTATTCGTGTTGTTTCCCACCCCGGAATCGCTATTATTTATATTGTTCTCCACTTCTGAACTGCCGTTTTGATTGTCCGCTGAATTGATACCCTCATTCGCTGTTTCCGGATTCCCTGCTGCCCCGGAAAGCGTCCCCCTATTTTCACTCTGCCCCAGCTGTGCAAGCTGCTCCTGCAAATCCTGAATCTCACGCTCCTTTGCTGTGATTCGGTCAGAAATATGATATCCGCTGTTCACCCAGTTGTGATAATCATTCCACGCATCCCGCCGTGCACTGTCGGACGTGTATGGCACGGTGTCCGCCAGATGTGTTGCAAGCTCCGCCTCCGCTTTGTCGAGCGCCTCCTTTGCGCGTTCCTTTGCAATCGAAGTCTCCTGGTCTGCCGTCTCGTAATCCTCCTGTGCCCAAAGAATCTCAATTTCCTTCTTCTGCGCTTCTATCACCGCATTTACCTGGATTTCCGAGAGATTGCACTGCATCTTTGCCAGCTCTGTCTCCTTTGTCCTGATAATGTCCGCAATATCGTTTGTATCAATTGTAAACAGCACATCCCCCGCTTTAACCTCGTCCCCCTGCATGACATAGAGCCTGTCTATGCGAAGTCCTGCCTGTGTATTGACCGCAATCTCGCCGCCCGTTGTCACGATTCCGTCGGCCTCCACGATATGCTCCACGTACTTTTTTGACGGCGTGTCGGTCGTGACTACCGGCAGCCCTGATACATAGATGCTCTTTGAAATAATAGTGCACAGCCATACAAACGCCAGAAACAGTAAAAATATCTTAATCCACTTCTCCAGCCGCTTGCGGCTCATCAGCTTCTCCTCATCTTTTTCCATCACACAAACCCTCCATCCGGTTACCCTTTCAGGCCAGAATACACAATCCCCTGTTCCAGATAATCCTGCCCCATGATAAACACAAACACTGCCGGTATCAGCATCACCACCGACGCCGCAAACGCAAATCCCGCCTGCGTCCAGCTGATTTCGGGCAGATACAGGGACAACGGCCACAACGTCTTGTCCTCGAGAAACGCAAACGGCTGCTCAATCATATTCCAGTATTCCAGAAATCCGAGCACAAGCGCCGAGAGAATCCCGCCTTTGCCAATCCCGACTCCCAGCATAAAAAAGATATACAGCTCCCCTGCCCCGTCAATCCTTGCAGCCTCGACCAAAGCCTTTGGAATCGACCGGAAACCGCCATAGACCACGAAAATCGGAAACGTGCTAAACACCGCCGGAAGGATAACGGCCCAGTGCGTATTCAGCAGCGACAGCCTGTCAAGCGTCAGATAGCTTGACAGCATCGTCACCTGAAAAGGCAGGAGCATCAGCACGACATAAATCGTAAAAATCACATTTTTTCCCCTTACCCGATATGTAGCAAACGCCCACGCTGCAGGCACTCCCACCACCATCTGCCCCAACAGAATCAACGACACCAGCTTTACGGAATTCCAGAACAGCACGAAAAACTCCGGTGCATAAAACAGCAGATGAATATAATTCTCCACTGTCGGATACTGGGGAATCAATTTCCACGACACAAATCCTGTCCCATGCAAAAACACAGGTTCGAGGCATTCATACAAATCCCCCTGTCCCATAACAGAACCCGTCACCACGAGGAAGACCGGTGCGCAGATCACAATGCCTGCCGCTATAAATATAAACTTTGTCGCTGCCTCCACTGCCATGCGGAGAAACTTTCTTACCCTCATATCCTCACTTCAAGACTCCTTATCCAGAACGCTATTTCTGACTGTAGTACTGAAATAGTAATATAAACACAAACAGCACTCCCGCCACCAGCACACTCGCCGCGGCCATCTTGTCAAACTCGAGATTGACATACCAGTTGTTAAATGTGTGCTGCAGGAGATAGATATCCCTTCCCGGATAAGAACCTCCAACCAAATACGCCTCCCTGTAAATCTTCATGGAATTTAAAAAAGATAAAATCACAATCGTGTAAACACTGCCTTTCAGACACGGAAGCTTCACAAAGATCAGGCACTGAAACCCGTTTGCACCGTCCACCCTTGACGCCTCGATCAATTCATTGGGTATCGCCGCGATTCCTGCAAGCCACAGCACGATCGTGTACCCGGTGTTCTTCCACAGATAGCTGACCACCAGACTGGAAAAATCCTGTTTGTAAAAAAACATTCTCCACACAATGACAACAGTGGCTGTCGGCATCGCCATCGGGAACAGGTACAGGCTTTTAATGACACTGATGTCATGTATCCTGCTGAGCACAAGCGCTGCTGCCAGACCGATCACAACCAGAAGCGGTATCGCCACGCCCACAAAATGGAGCGTGTTCGTCACTGCCAGACGAAAGGCCTGATTGTTGAACACTGTCCTATAATTGTTTAGTCCCGCAAACTCTCCTGACATGACCGTCATAAAAGAGCGCCGCACCACATCCGCAAACGGAATCAGCACAAAGATTGATACCCCCACAAGGCTCATCCCGATAAAAACCATGAAATAACCAAATTCCTTAAATCTTTTCATTGCTGTATCCTCATCTCATTTTTGATTATTGTAGCATAACTCCCTCTAAATAATCTCTAAAAAAGGTGTATGATAAGGATTTTCTTCTTATCATACACCTCTGACTTTAACAAAGTTTCGTCACCAGAACAGGTCTGGAAACTATTTCTATCATCATTCTGATAAATAGATCTCCACACTGTCCGCAATCGCCTTCACTGCTGCGTCGATATCCTGTGTGCCTTCCAGATACTTTGCGCCCTGCGTGTAAACGGCGTCCTCGAGCACAGTGTCGCTCAGATACGGCGTGTCGAGCGCTGCAATCCATTTTTCCAGCTGGTCGATGCCCTCCTGATCGACAGGGAAAATATTATAGCCAAACGCCAGGCCGTCTGCATCTGAAAATACTATGGAAGACTGTGCGCCGTTCTCCCCGAGCTCGCTTTCATCATACTCGTATTTCGCCGCCAATGCTTTTTTATTGACCGGCACGCCAAACTCCACTGTCCCCTGCACTGTTGTGCTGAGCATCATGCGCACGAACTGTTTTGCCGCATCGGGATTTTTCGTCGCCGTGTTGATTGCTGCGATCGACAGCGGCTGGTACACATTGCTGCTCTGTCCGTTTAACGGCCGGAACACGGTGTCGTCAAAGCCCTCTACCCGCGGTACGGACAACATACTCTGGTAGTTGTATGCCGTGATAACCTGTCCATACACAAACGGACACTCTTTAATCAGGTAATTCATATCGTTTGCCATCACAAAATATTTACTATCTTCGTAGTTCTCTCCGGACCCCTCCGCTGCAATGCGCTGCTGATATATCTCGATCTGTTCCTGCGGCGTGCCATTCATCTGTATGTCATACAGTCGTTTTGCCTGCTCCAGATACTCCCTTATCTTCTGTGTATCGAGCTGTCCCTTATCATCTTTCCAAGACGGGGCGCAGATTGCTGCCGTGCGCTTCATGATACCCGATGCGGAACACACTGTCAGCAGGCTTTTGTCAGGATACTCTTCTCTGGCTTTCTCCACCATGTCTGCCAGCGACTTGAAATCACTGACATTGTCCACATAATCCTTTCTGCCTATGATAACTGGTATCCCAAATTCTGTGGGAACCGCATAGATTTTGTCATCGCTTTTCAGACTTTCGATCAGATTCATGTACAATCCTTCGCTTTGATCCGCCTCACTGACAATGTCTGTCAAATCCATCAGCACGCCCTTCTCCGCATACGTATCGATGTTTATGCCGTCAAGCATGATGACATCGGGACCGCTGCCGCTGAGCAGCTGCGTATTCAGCTTTTTGAGCGCATCTTCCCTCGTGATGCTGTCTTCGTCCATGCCGATCTGGTACTCGATATAAAAATCCGGATATTGTGTCTGATAAGCTGCGATTGTCTGTCTCACCATATCGTCATCGCCCAGGCTGTAGACTGTGATCTTATCGTTTGGAATCGTGGAAACTGTCGCATCATATTTCGATTTGACAAATTTCCCATCACTGTAGGCAGTTACAAATTCATTGTGGTCATTTTCCATCATCGCCATCACTATATGCGACGGCGCGCCCAGCGAGGAAAGTCCTCCGTCTATTACCTGTTCCACTGCGCTGCCGCCGATCACATGGCGGTACAGTCCCTTTCCGCCTGCCATATAGACCGTATTATCCGCACCAAGAAACGGATAGGATACATATCCAGCTCCCGTCCATGACATGTCGCTGTATGACTCCTCAATAAAATTGTCCAGTGTCTCATCCTCGATAAAAATCTTCTGTTCCAGGTCATACAGGAACAGTTTATCGCTGCTCACGCACATCAGTATGTTATCCCTGCACTGCATCAGCCCGCAGCTGTCCTGGAGCTCTGTCAGCTTCCCGGCTGTGCCTTTGTTGACATCTACCTTGTAGATATCTTTGCAGCCATAGGCATAGACATACAGATTTCCCTGATCGTCAAATGCCAACTCACGCAAATGCGATTCTGCATCCGGCAGATCGATGGAAATCTGCTTTGAGGTGTCATCTGTATTGTAAATATACAGATTGTAGGTGTAATCCACACTGTCCTCCGGCGCTCCTTCTGGCAAATCCATGCAGATCAAGGCAAGTGTTCCGTCCTTTGATACGGCTGCGGAAGTAGGATAGTGCTCATCTGTAAAGGCCGCAAGCGCATCGCTCTCCTCGACCTCCCATGTATCCCCGCCGTCCTTTGACACGAATTTCCTGCCAGTCATACTGTTCACAAATACCATCTGGCCATCGTTCAGTGTTTGCGCATCCAGCCTGTCCCAGTACTCCCCCTCAAAAACGGTCGATTCCACATAACGTCCCATGCCGCTATTGTCAGCAGAATCTTCCTGCCCTGTATCGGACGGGGTCTCTTCTGTGATACTTGTCTGTGTTCCTGTCTCACTCCCCGGCTGCTCTTTCGTGCCGCAGCCCATCGCAGTGATGCCGACTGCCGCCGCCAGAAACAGGGACGCCAGTCTTGTAACCATCGATTTTTTTCTCATAAATTACCTCCATATGCACATTATTTTAGCATACCTGTATCATAGCATAGCAATCTCTAAACAATCTCTAAAAAGGTACAGAATCTTATTCATTTTAATAAGACTCTGTACCTTTTTAAATAGTAGTAATTGATATTTAATTACCATCTTCAAGCATATTCTGAAAAATGTCCTTTAATTCCTGCAGCTCTTTGTTGTCCGGCGTTTCTTTTAATGCCCTTTCAATTTGTGCTAAAGTGAGACGAACAAAACCTTGAAACTGCCTATTTGTCAATCCCATCATAATCACCCACTTCCATTTATAATCCTACTGATTATTGCAGTTTAATCATATCAGATTATATAAAAGGTGTAAAGCCTTATTCATACAAATAAATCTCCACACTATCCACAATCGCCCGCACGGTCTCGTCGATGTCCTGTATGCCTTCAAGATACTTTGCCCCCTCTGCATACACGACTTCCTCGAGCACAGCATCGCTCAGATATGGCGTTTCAAGCGCTGCAATCCACTGCTCCAGCTGGTCGATGCCGTCCTGGTTGACCGGATAGATCGTGTAGTTCACGGATTTTCCGTCTCTTGTCGAAAATCCCGTATAGTACTGTCCGCCATCCTCGCCCAGATCGCTCTCATCATACGCAAACTGCGCCGGCAGTGCCTTTTTGTTCACCGGAATCCCTGACTGCATTGACTCCTGAACAGTCGCCCCAAGCATCATACTGGCAAACTGTTTCGCCGCGTCCACATTTTTTGCAGCCGCATTGATTCCAACGATAGACATCGGGTGGTAGACATTGCGGCTTTGCCCGATCATCAGTTTGGTCACTGTATTCTCCAGCCCCTGCACTCTCGGAATAGATAACAGATCCCGATAGATATCCGTAGCGATAATCTCTCCACAGGCAAACGGCGACGCCTGCATCAGGTAAGATGCATCCCTTACGTTCATGAAGTAAATGCTGTCCTCGAAACTTGTCCCATCTTCACTGATCAAATGCTGCTGATATGACACAATCTCCTCCTGAGGCGTACCATTCATCTGCGCGTCATAAATTCTCCTAGTCTGTTCCAGAAATTCCCTGATTTTCGCCTGATCCAGCTGTCCCTTGTCATCCTTCCATGACGGCGCACACACGGGCATCCACCGCTTCATGATCCCTTTCGCTGAACAGATTTCCAACAGATTTGTATCCGGATAGACACTTCTTGCCCTTTCCACCATATCTGCCATGGACTGATAATCCGCAACGTCATTCACAAAATCCCCATTCCCATAAATAACAGGAATGCAAAATTTTGCCGGAACAGCATACATTGTACCATCGATTGCAAGCTGATCAATCAGATTCCTGTACAGTCCGTCCTGCTGGTCAATCCCGTTGACGATATCCGTCAGATCCATCAGCACCCCCTTCTCTGCATAGGTATCGATGTTCATACCGTCAAGCAGGATAACGTCTGGTCCACTGCCGCCGAGCAGCTGTGTATTTAACTTTTTGAGCGCGTCCTCCCGCGTGACACCCCCCTCGTCCATGCCGATCTGATACTCAATGTACATGTCGGGATACTGCGTCTGATAGGCCGCTATCGCCTGTTTCACCAGACTGTCTTCATTCAGGCTGTAAACGGTAATCCTGTCATTTGGCACAGAGGAAACCGTCGCATCATAGGCAAACCGGACAATCTTCCCATTGTTGTACGCTGCCAGAAACTCGTTTTTGTCATTCATGGTCATTGACATAATACTGTTGGACGGATCGCCGAGGGAAGATAATCCGCCGTCAATCACCTGCTCTACCACACCGCCTCCGATGACATGGCGATACAAGCCTTTATCTCCCGCAACATAGATCGTGTTGCCTGCACCCAGAAAAACGTATGTTGTATATCCGGCTCCTGTCCATTCCATCTCTGTATAGTTATCCTTGATAAACCGATCAAGCGTCTCGTCCTCTATAAAACTCTTTTGTTCCAAATCATACAGAAAAATCTTTTCAGAAGTCATACACATCAAAACATGATCCCTGCACTCCATCAGGTCAGTGTTGTCTCCAAGCGTCACAAGTTTCTCTGATGTCCCCGTACTGATATCTACTTTATAGATATTTCCACAGCCTGTCGCATATATAGCGTTCCCTGATCATCAAATGTCAGCGTTCCCAGCCGCGAGCCGGCATCTGGCAGTTCTATCGCGATTTGATGAAACGTGTCATCTGTATTGTAGACGTAAAGGTTAAAATCATACTCAGCATCCGCTCCATCCGGCGAATCAGCCCTTTGATCCATGCCGATCACTGCAATCGTGCCATCCTTTGCAATGGCTGAAGCCACAGAATAATGTTCCTCAATAAAATCAGAAAACGCGCCATTTTCCTCAATATTCCATGTGACCCCGCCATCGTCAGACACAACTTTCTGCCTAGTGAGACAATTCAGAAAAAGAATCTGACCATCGCTTACTGTCTGTGTCTGCACCATGTCAGAAAAGCCCTTGCTTTCATAAACGGTCGTCTCCACATAGCGTCCCATGCCACCATCGCCAGCCGCGTCACTCTGCCCTGCATCAGACTGGCTCCCATCTGTGATGACAGCCTGTGTTCCCGCTGTATTCTCCGGCTGCTCCTTCACTCCGCAGCCTGCCGCAGTGACACCGACCGCAGCCGCCGCAATGAGAGCTGCCGCCCTTGTAAACATTGATTTCTTTCCCATAATGAACCTCCATCTGTAAATCTATATTCTTCTCGTATACTAGAGCGTGTTTGAAAAATGCTTTCTGTCAGATGTGCGTCACAATTTGTGGGAGATTTGTGCCAAATGAAAGGCACATAGCGGGCTATGTAACCTGAATTTGGCGCAAATATCGCGCAAAGTGGTGAATACGACGCGTACGCGTCGTTATGCAGATGGCGGAAATGATTTTTCAAACACGCTCTAGCATCATAACATAATTGTCTCTAAACTTTCTCTAATTTGAAACGTGCATAATAAAAAGTGCATGATATCGAATTACTCTTTATCCTGCACCTTTTCATCCATTTTTTGAACTATATGTAAAAATTTTCTTGCTGCACAGAAACCGCCATGTAAACATTCCGTTAAAGTCGTCTATTTTTGCTTCGCCAAATCTTGTATCTTCCCGACAATCTTTTCAATATCATTAATATCCCTTTCTACCATATCCTTTGTTATCTCTTCTCTCTGCGCATCTGAATGCCTTCTGCCCGATTGGTGCGCAATTATATTACGCCGGTGATATAACTCCTTTAAACACTTCTCTAATTTATACTTTGTTTTTACCGCCGAATCTCTTTCGTAATACACGGCATCGGCAATCTCCTGTAGATTCAATCCCAAAAGATTCATCTGATCTTTTACCGATTGATATGATACAAGTGTAATCTCCCTATAGAATTCATCCACAAATTCCAGAAACCACGCAGAGTCTTCTCGTGCATTTAACGCCTTATCTACAATACTCATTTTGACAGAGAGATTATTATATTTTTCCGTTTTTTCCCAATTGCCCATAAACATTTCAGATAAGGCAAATTTTGTTAATTCATGTAAATAAAAGTCAAAGGCACTTTCTAAAAATACAATTTGTGCACTCCAGATATTCTTTGCCTCTTCCAGTTTTCCGTTTTCCGAAAGTTCGTCGGCCATGGGAAACTGTTCTCGTATATATCGCAGATTCTCATCAAAATGCTCTTTTATCTCATTCAGACAAAACCTTACAATGACGGGAGAAACTTTTTCCCTTGTTTCCTCCTGCCGTGGTGCCAAATCAAGCATCCGTTCCTCCATACCGCCACCTCTCTATCGTTTTATGCCCACATCCTCAAAAGAGAAATTTCTATTTACAACCGGAATCGCGCCATACTTGCCAGAGATGTATCCTTTTTCCAAATTCTCTGTCTTCCTCACATTCTTAATCTCAACAAGCGAATACAGATCTGTAGACCTTTGATGATCCAATTGTGTAAACCAAATCTGATCACGCCGGAACAAACTGGAATCCAATAAACTTGTATCATGCGTAGAGAAAATGAGTTGTGCAAACTGATCTTTTTTAGTCATGTTAAATAATTTTACGATCTGATATACAATTGATTCATGCAAACTTGTCTCAATTTCATCACACACTAAGATTTTTCCATTATTTATTATATCAATGATGGGACAAATCACTTCAAACAATCTCTTTATCCCCGTAGATTCCTCAGACATTAAATCCGTCTCAAACGCATCATACACTAATTTCGCCTCGATCACATTCGTGTCCGTCATCAACATTTTTAATGCCTCCGGCATTTCCTGTGGCAAATCTTTTACTGCCAGTCTGGTTTTCTCCAATCTCACTCTAACATCCTTAACTCCCGTCCCCAATGCCTGTAATATTTCCACAAAAACCTTTTTAACTTCCTCACTCTGCTGCATTAACTGAATGGAATACTCGGTCCAATTATTAATTTGCGGGTTATAGATCACAATATCTTCCCTAAAAAAAAGAAAAGCATCCTCTATTTCTTTAATATTGGTATAATTTGCAGCACATGACAAAAACAATCTATTTTCCTTTAAAACACTTATGCTAACTCCAAAAAAATTTTTATATTTATCACCCGGTCTGATTTTCATGGATTCTCTTTCAAAAATTTTTACCTGACGTCCTTTGGGAAAATAGTATAAATACTCTTCCTGTACTACATTGCTGACAATAGAAAAGCCATATACATATCGTATGTCATCCTTTACAAACTGAATATCGTATTCGCTTGGAACATCTGCCGGATTTAACTTGTGAGGCGCTTGAAAAATTCCTTGTCCCGGTTGATGTTTAATACTCTCACTAACCAGACTGCGCATAAACTCCAAAGCACTAATAAAATTACTTTTACCAGAGCCGTTTGCCCCATAAATTACCGCTGAAGGCACTACACGAAAATTAGAAAAGGGTTTTAAACTCTCCTCAAAAGTATCATCACTGCCCGCAATTGCTGAAAAAATTATCTTATTCTTTATCGATTTGTGATTCGAGCATGAAAATTGCAACAACATACGCAGCGCCCCTTCTTTATTTAATATACACATAATACCTCCTGTCATAGGTTTTGTCAATCATTTCTGCACTTTTTCTGCAAATTCTAACCTTAAATCATATATTGTTATCTAAAGAACTTTCTTTTTCAAATATGGTTAAAACGAAGAACAGCTCTTTATCATCATATTCACAACACAAAAAGACATTTACCATAAATTATATTATGCACACTTTACATAAAGTATCTCACTGTATCATACAGAAATCAGAGTTGTGTAACTATCAGAAATAGATTATAATTACATCAGAAACTGTATTTACATATATCCATGCGAAGTCTGCAGACACAACACAAACAGACTCTCAGAGTCAATATCAGATATGGAGGAATTAAAAAATGGCACTATTTGGTAATTTATTTGGAGAACACAAGGAAGACCGACAGGAAAATACATGGGAAAAAGAGCTTTCATTTATGGTCGTCATTCCGAAAAACGAAACGGACATTGACAATCTTGAGAGCCTGGCAGAACGGCTCAATAAAACAGATTTAAAGCTTGTGGGCCGAAAGGACATCCCGTCAGAGAGCGGCCTGATGCTGCGTATCGCATCAGGCGACCTGCAGTATATGGTGCGCCTTGACACCATAGAGGTTGAAATTCCGGAAATGTATCGCATACAGCACTTTTTCCGCGATATTGACATAGAAGAAATCCAACAGCAGAAGAAGGGACTGGTCGTGGAAATGCTGTTTGATGAACATATTTTAGAATCATACCATACACAGCTAAAGATCATCAGCGGGCTGCTTCCAGACTGTCTTGCGGTGCTGGATCACAGCTCTGAGAAAGTGCTTTCCGGAAAATGGATTCAGCTTGCTGCAAAGTCAGATGTACCGCCTTCTCCAAGATACATTTTCACCGTGCAGGCTGTGTCCGGTGATTCCGACGAAGTATGGCTTCACAGCCATGGATTGAATCGATGCGGACTCCCAGAGCTTGAGATTCTAAATTCCACAAAGGATATGTGCAACGATCATTACAACATTATCGAGATCATGGCAAAGCGTCTGCTCGAGAGCGGGGAACCGCCCAAGGAGAAGGAACCGATGTACCTTGCGATGGTTGCAGAAGGGATTCCGCTGATGGCAACCGTCGTCAACTGGAAAGAGGCCGTGCGGAACTATCCAGCCAATGTCCTTGGCGGCGCCTCGGATAGAAAAGAGAGCCACAACGAAAACACAGATGCCATTTTCTGCTATCCAAGCTCGAAAGCACTCAAGAAAAAACAGTACTGCGAAGTATCTGTATACAATGAATACCTGAATCAAAATCCGCTCTATATGCTGACCACCCTGGAGACAGAGCGCATGAGAAAACTTGCGGCGGAACGGCTGGAATACATGCTGAAAATGTCTGGCCGGGAAAATATCAATATCCTTGTCAAAGTTGGACTTGAGACTGACAAGGAGTTTCAGGAGCAGGGAAACGGCTTTGAGCATATCTGGTTTGACCTGAAAGAAAAACACGAGGATACCTTTACGGCGGAGCTCACACAGGAGCCATACTATATCAAAGACCTGCATGAAGGAGCTGTTATGACCTTTCCATATAGCCAGATCACGGACTGGATCATCTTTACACCCGATGGCCGGGTGACACCAGATGATGTGTATCTCCTCGCGTATGACGGCTGGAATCTGCAGGAATGAGATTTTATTTTTGCAAAAGACGATATTTAGAGATAATTTAGAGATAAATAAAGTAAAATATATTGCAAAATATCACAAGGAACTGTAGAATCATCATTTATTTTCCTACAGTTCCTTATCTATGGAGGAGTCAAAAATGCGCATACTACTCGCAGAAGATGACAAGAAATTAAATGAATCTCTCACAACCCAGCTGCTCTCCAAAGGATTTGACGTGGATACCTGCTATGACGGCGAGGAGGCCCTGTACTATGCCGAGCAGAATATCCATGACGTGATCCTGCTTGACAGAATGCTTCCCCACATGGAGGGCTCAATCGTTCTGACAAAACTTCGCCAGCAGGGCATCAGTATCCCTATCATTCTCATCACAGCGCTCGGCACATTAAATGACAAAGTGACCGGCCTCAATTTGGGCGCGGACGATTATCTGGTAAAACCTTTTGCATTCGAAGAACTGCTCGCACGCATCCAGTGTGTCACAAGGCGCTCTCTCATCATCAACCAGGCGGATTTGCCAGGCTACTGTGACATCCAGTTTAACGAGGCAACAAACACCCTGACCGGCCCAGGCGGAAGCTGTTCCTGCTCCAAGCGCGAAGGTGCGATGCTCGACGTCCTGATCAAAAACGGCGGACAGACACTCTCGCGGAATATGCTTCTTCTGAAAATCTGGGGACCTGACAGCAACGTCGAGGAGGGAAACATTGACAACTATATCTACTTTGTCCGCAGGCGGCTCAAGGCTGTCGGAAGCTGTCTGAAATTGCGGACCATCAGAGGAATCGGCTACTGTCTCATGGAGGAATGACCCCGATATGAATACCATCAAAAAAGCACAGGTACACCTGACACTATTGAACGGCTGCATCACCACGCTCATTCTGGTCATAATGACACTCCTCTACCTGCTTATCTCCGAGAGCAATATGATGCAGAGCAAGATCTCTTCCTACCCAAGAGACATCTATCCCATCGCCTCCTACATCGAACAGCAGGATATCATCAGCAACACTTGGCTGTCGCAGCTCGAATCCAACAATCAGTACTATATCTCCCTGATGGACAACGGTGCTGAATTTCTCTACAATGTCAATAAAAAAATATCACTTGATGACAGGCAGCAGGTGATTGGCGCCGCATGGAATTACTACCATGATGATACGATTCCAAAAACCATGCATACCCTGTCAAACGACAGCAGCTATGTTTCCTATATCATGGACTGCAAAGATGACACGCGTGCCATTTCATCCAAATATTACTGCTCTGTCATCACTGTCGAAAAAAATCATGCGACTCTCGAAATCCTGCTGGCAGCACCCCTTGACGATATCCAGGATCAAATCACAAGGCAGCGCTTTTTATTTCTGGGAATCATCATTCTGGCGCTCATCGCAATCTGGATTTTCGCATGGATTTTCACAGGAAAATTGTTAAAACCCATAGAGGCAAACAGAATTCGCCAGAACCAGTTTATTGCCTCCGCCTCACACGAACTGCGCACACCGCTCGCGGTAATCTTGTCATGCGCAGAAGCGGGGCTCACCAAAAATGAATCTTCGGAATTATCGACCATAAAAAATGAATCCCTGCGCACGTCAAGACTTCTGGGTGACATGCTCACACTGCTCAGCTGCGATACCGGGCACCTTGATATCAATCCCGTGTATACGCAGCTTGACACGCTCGTCCTCAATGCATGCGAAGCTTTTGAAAGCATGGCTGCCACCAGACACATAAGCATCACTGCTGCGCTTCCCGAGGATATCCTTCCTGACTGCATGTGCGACAGCGAGCGCATTACACAAGTGCTCACAATCCTGTTGCACAACGCTGTCAGCTATACGCCGGAGGGCGGCACAATCCGCCTGTCGGTTGCATATATCGATTCGTTCCATAAATCAGCCCGCCATTTCGAAATCAAAATATCCGACACAGGTATCGGCATCAGCGATGAGGAAAAGGCTAAGATATTTGACCGCTTTTACCGCAGCGAAAAAGCCCGAAGCGATAAAAATCACTTCGGGCTGGGTTTGGCGATTGCCTATGATATCGTGACCGCGCACCACGGAACGATCACAGTGACCGATACGCCTGGAGGCGGCACAACGTTCATCATCACACTCAGTTAATATTTACCTGCTCTGAGCCTGTGCGCAGACTTGCCATGCGCAAAAACTCCCGCAAATGGTATTACGCTGTTTAATCCTCACCAGACTCTGCAACCTTACTTGCCCTGGCCTTTACCTGCGCCTCCTGAATGTCGCTCGGCGTCTGCTCATAACGGGTGATTTCGTACTCGAAACTGCCGCGTCCTCCTGTCATGGAGCGAAGTACTGTGCAGTACCCAGTCAGCTCCATCATCGGAATATCCGCCTCGATCACCTGCTTGCCGTTTCCGATCGGATTCATGCCGAGCACTCTGCCGCGCCTCTTGTTCAGGTCTCCCATGATATCGCCTGTATAGCGTTCGGGTGCTGTCACCTTGAGCGATGCGATCGGCTCAAGCAGAACAGGTCCTGCCTCCATAAAGCCCTTCTTAAACGCCTGAATCGCCGCTGTCTTAAATGCCATTTCAGAGGAGTCCACCGCGTGGTAAGAACCATCATACAAGATACCCTTCACGCCCACGACCGGATACGCAGCCAGAGGCCCCTTCACCACGGATTCCTGCATGCCCTTCTCAACAGCCGGGAAATAATTCTTTGGCACCGCACCGCCCACGACTACCTGCTCAAACACATATGGCTTCTCCAGATCACCCGACGGCTCAAAACGCATCTTGACATGGCCATACTGTCCGTGTCCGCCGGACTGCTTCTTGTATTTGTACTCCACATCGGATTTTTTCTTAATCGTCTCGCGGAACGCAATCTTTGGATCGCTCAGCTCAATCTCGCACTTGTACTCGTTGACCAGACGGCTCTGAATAATCTCAAGCTGCTGATCACCAATGCCGTACAACAGCGTCTGTCTGTTCTCCACATCATTGACAACCTTCAAGGTCTGATCTTCATGCGACATTTTCTGCAATGCCTGCGATACCTTGTCGATATCACCCTTGTTCGGCACCTTGTAGCGCTTTGCCGTATAAGGTCTGGAGATCTCAAATTTGCCATACTCGATCACCGTCGCCTTGGTGGAAAGGGTATTTCCTGTCCTTGCAGCGGTGAGCTTCGCAATCGCTCCGATATCGCCTGCGTGAAGCTCACTGATCTCAATCGGCTTGCTGCCCTGCAGGATATATAGTTTGTTAACTTTTTCCTCCACATCTTTGTCCTTATTGTATATCGTATCATCTGACTTAAATACACCAGAACATACCTTGATCAGAGAGTATTTGCCGATAAACGGATCGACAATCGTCTTGAACACATATGCGGATTTTGCCTTTGAAAAGTCATAATTTGCCTCAAACACTTCGTTGGTCTTCATATTGAAGCCCGCAAGCTGTCTGTTCTCCGGGCTTGGCATGTATTTCACAATGTCGTCGAGCAGCGTGTATGTACCCTGGCATAACAGGCTCGAACCCATACTGATCGGCACGATCGAGCTGTCGATCACGTTTGTGCGGAGCGCTGCACGAATCTCATTTTCTGAGAAAGTCTCACCGCCGAAATAACGATCCATAAACTCCTCGCTCGTCTCGGCTACTGCCTCCATCAGCGTATCCCGATACAGGTTCAGATTGTCTTTGCTGTAATCAGGAATCTCGCACTCCTCCACATCTTTGCCTTTCCAGCGGTTTCCAGTCTCACTCACGACATTGACATACCCCACAAACTTCTCATTCTCCCTGATCGGGAAATGGAACGGGGCAATCTTCTTGCCGTACATTTCCGTGAGCTTCTCCACAACATTCTTGAACGACGCATTGTCCGCGTCCATTCCTGTGACATATATCATTCTCGGCAGCTTATATTTCTCGCACAGCTCCCAAGCCTTCTCCGTTCCCGCTTCGACGCCGGACTTACCGGATACCACGATAACCGCTGCGTCTGCTGCACTGATTGCCTCCTCAACTTCACCTATAAAATCAAAATATCCGGGCGTATCGAGAATATTGATCTTTACACCTTCCCACTCAATCGGTACAACTGAAGTACTGATTGAAATCTTTCTTTTCTGCTCTTCCTTGCCAAAATCGCTGACGGTATTGCCGTCCTCCACTCTTCCCATACGTGAAGTGATCCCTGACAGATATGCCATTGATTCTACGAGACTCGTCTTTCCGGCCCCGCCATGGCCTAACAATACTATGTTTCGAATCTTATCAGTTGTGTAAATGTTCATTGCAGCTACCTCCTATTTTTGAGTACACCCATCAATCCAACACAAAAATTTCCGTGAGCGCACTCCTCGTTATATAATGATAGTTCACCATGCTAATCCGCATGACCTAACTAATACAAGTTTACTATAATTTTTCAGACAATTCAATCATTTTTGTGCAATTTGCATACTTCATTTTGCATAAAATCCTATTCAAAATTTCGTCACTATTGCTAAAACTTAATTCTTGACAGCTCTTTATTAACGCGCTCTCGTACTTCATCCGTTACTTTTCACACCTACGCCAAAGTAGTGAGAATCTTGCGCCAAAATGCTTGCCTTTTAGCATTTTGTGTGCAAAAGCTGTTATAATTCACACCTCAATAACTTATAAGCTGATAAAAACTGGCGTGGGTGTGAATCAATGTCATTTACTTAAGCAGGTTTCTGTTAAAAATCAGAAATCTG
>CAMWXE010000073.1 GCA_947178145.1 uncultured Lachnospiraceae bacterium
TAGTGAAATGAAAGAATAAATTTATTCACCGTTAATTCCGCAATGCTGTACTAGTCTCGATGTTGTTTACAGCGTGGAATCCTTTTATCAGGGAGGCAGTGGATTTTTGTGCCGGGTGGGATGCGCTGTATAGAGATACGACATCAATATCCCGCTATGTGGGCTGGGGACCGGGGCACGCTTATTGTAATATAACAAGTTCTGTGGTCTGGTACTTCCTGGGCGGCGTGAAATATTTCGTGATGGGTGTACTGTATGGGCTTCTTGCCAGCATGATTGCATTCCTGACAGACAATAAAGTGATTATGTATGCCGGACCAGTTATATATCTGCTTTTGCAGGACAAGTGGTTATATCTTTTTCTGTATTTGGTTCATACTTTTTTTTCTATACCGGTGGTTACAGAACGGTTTTCTCTGCGTTCAGGAAGAATTTTATATGGTGATCTGTACCACTATTTTCTGCTGTTTTTTATGATCGCTCTGCTGCTGAATCTGGCAAAACTTCTTCAGTATAGGACAGAGCGTTTTTATATGGAAGGAGGGAGTGCAGATGATTAGGACTCAGCTTGCGGCTGTATTGCATAAGCCGTCGGTTCGGCTAAAAATTCTTCTCATTACACTTTTATTCATACCTACGCTGATAGAGCAGCTGACGATGATCGTTCCATATGCAGATAGTTTCGGAAAAGAGGGACAGGTTACGGTTGCCATCATGCTGCTCCATGTTTTTAATTATCTGTATTTCTATGTAGATGTGCTTCTGGCAGGGTTTATTCTGTTGATACCAGATATTGTGAGGGATGAGTATATAGATAAGCAGGCCATCATGCTCAGTGCATCAAGAAAAAAAGCCGCAGTGATTGCGTTGGCGCGGATCGTCTCCTTTTCCGTTTTGTATGTTTTGTGGTTTTTGCTTCTGACTGTTATGATTTCAGGTGTATGGCTCCGCAATTTTTCTCTTGCATGGCCGCATTTTATCAGTGTCATACAGAAACAGGCAGCAGGATGGTCCGGGTGGTATATGCAGCTTGTCATGCTCCCGGAGAACTGTATGGATTATCCTGTTTTGGTGGTGCTATTTCTGGTCGTGGTGCGCAGTACACTGGGGTTTATCTTTCTGGGAATGCTTGCCGGTCTTATAACGCTGTTAACGAAAAAGACAAAATACGGCGTAGGTATTGTGATTTTCCTTCTGGCTGTCACACTTTTTTTGTATTATGATTTTGACGGCGGTTTTCTTCTCTACTATGATGCGTCTGTTCCTGCAGAACAAGCCCGGGTAATGACAGATCTGATCAAAGCGACGCTGGTTCCGTTCTTTACGTTTCGCAGTCTGACAGATAATTTTACATACTGGATACAGTATGGGATTGTCTGTGGTCTGGTGTTATGTATTGTTACCAGCGCAGGGATATGGTTGTATTATCAGAAAGGAGATTTGGACAATGCAGATCAGGATGAATAATGTATGTAAAACAATAAAGGGAGCGACACTTCTTGCGGATATCAGCCTGACACTGAACTCTGGGAAAATCTATGGATTTGTGGGTGATAACGGAGCTGGCAAGACAGTGCTGTTTAAGATTCTGCTAGGGCTTATGAGAAAGACATCTGGCTCCATTACCATAGATGGGGTGGAATTGACCGATCTGCTGCAGAATGCAGGGTTTATTATTGAGAGGCCAGAGTATATTCCATATTACAGTGCAGTGAAAAACCTTGCTGTCATTGCCGCTTATCACATGAAAGCAGATCGTGCGCGGATACGGGAAGTACTGGAGATGTTCGGACTTGACCCTGACGACAAAAAGGCAGTCGGAAAATATTCCCTTGGGATGAAGCAGAAACTGGCGCTGTCTATGGCTTTCATGGAAAATCCGGAAATCCTGATTCTGGATGAGCCGTTAAATGCACTGGATGAAGGGACGGTAAACAATGCGAGAAACCACATCCTTGAAGCGAGGGAACAAGGAAAATTGATTCTGATTGCATCCCATTATAAGGAAGACATCCAGTCCCTGTGCGATTTTGTTTATAGAATGAAGGGCGGCAGAATTGTAGGAAATGTAGAATAATTATGTATGCTGCACCAACACACTTATGGACCAACACCAAGCAGATTGATAAAGACTTGATTCAATATTTCCCAGTCCGGTGTGCGGTCATCGTCCATCGCGTCAATTGTGGCTTTGTAGTATATAAGCTGATTTTCAATGTACGTGTTCAGACGGTCAATGCGCGGCCCTTTCCCGGATTCGACCATCTGCTTTTTCGTCTCCAGGAGCTGGTTTACGACATCTTTCAGGTCTTCCTCTAACACTTCGCCCGCAAGCTCCTCAAATAAAACTGGTGGCGGACAGGCTTTTTTCTCAATCCATTTGCACGCCAGAACAGGGCGCAGCACATAGAAATACTTCTTGTATTTCACATACTCGTCCGTCAGATGTTCGTGATAATTTTTCCGCGCAGTGCCATAGTAGTGGTACATTGCGGACTTGCTGGAAAAATATTGTTTAGACGCGGCGTAGATTTGACTCCACTCTGGCGTCGTGTGATAGACAAGCGGCGAGTTTGCCCACTCAAAGAGCGTCGCGTTGGATTTGTGGAAATGCCGCAGTGTCTTTGACAAGTCCCACCCGTTGATGTCAAGCGTTTCGTCAAGTTCCCAGTCGATAAAGTCCTGTTTGGGCTGTAAGCCCAGATAGTATTTTTGGGAACGCATATAGATAAAACGCACATCATAATCACTGTCCGGCGACGCAAAGCCCCATGCGCGGCTGCCGGACTCGATGGCGTGGAGTATCGTTACATGCTCCGTTTCCTCGATTTCTTTTAACTTCAGAGAGACAAGCTCCTCGATGGAACCCTCAAAATCTTTATATTTCATTGTACAGTGTCCTTTCTGTTGATTGACATTTTATGTGAACCAATCTGATTTTATTCCACCATCTATATTTTGCCGCATACCACTTTTTCATTGACGGACATGACATACTCCTGAACCTGTCTCATATCCGGTTCGTCGGGAAGCGTCGTATGCGCCGCCGCGTCTTCCAGCTTATTTTCATAGTCATTTAACAATTCATAAAATTCTTCCCGGAAAGTGCCGTCTGCTTTCTGGTATTCACCGCCACGAATCTGCAGCAAAAGCTGATGTTCTTCCGTGCGGTAGGTGCGGATCTCGCCTTTTTCCAGAATGTCTATTGCCATCATGAAGAGACGGATTAAGTGCATGGCGTGTTTGTTCAGATGGTTGTCGTCCTTCTTGCGGTTGCGCTTTCCGAGCTTGTCATAGTCCCTGACAATGTTGTTCATCTCATTCCAGATATTCTTGTAGTCGCGCAGCGGGTAGTGTGTCAGATTGGTGTCCACAAAAATTTCTGTCTCGAAATCGGGATTGACCGCTCTGTCCGTATAGATGCGGATTGCGCCGTTTTCAAAAGGCTCGTAGCGTTTCCGGAAATCGTACATGGCATTCTTTACGGAGTTGTAAATGTGCTGTTCCTTCTCATGCTGCGGATAGGAGTCTCGCGCCAGCGCGTTCTGCAGGCGCCGCAGCTGCGCGTCCGCGTAGCCGCCAAACGAATGAATGGCGCGTTTGGACAGAAACAGATGCGCGTTGTCGATCAGTTCCTGGCCGAGCGGGTGCAGATACAGATAATGTTCCGGATTCAGCCCAAGCAGTTCGATCGTGTTGGGATTGCAGGAAAGGAGCAGTGTGACCATTTTCATGAAGCCATAGATTGTGGTATCGGTCTGTGTGTCCACATACTGTTCAAATCTTGTCAGTCCGATCAGGTCAGATTTTCTGTTCAGGGTGACGCCGCGCACATCAATGTCGCTGTTTTCGTTGTTTGTGCCGTAGGAATAGCTTCCGGCAAGCCCAAGCAGGATTACGTATCTGCCCAGGTGCTCGTTGGACTGTAAGAAGTCGTAGGATTCGGATGTTATAATATCGGTGTAGTTCATGGTATACCTCATGGAAATCACATTATTTTTAGAGATTGCTAATCAAAGTATACCATAAAGTGGTAAGAATTGCATCGATTTCTGTCCAATCTCCTAAGGAACTGTAGGAAAATAAGTGATACAGATTGCGCAGGATATTTCTTCGAGAGTGCAGTACAAAAAACGTAGGCGTAGTGGGCTACGGCGAGGCTTTTTGTGCTGTGCTATCGGAGAAATAGACAAGTCAAGATGTGTCACTTATTTTTCTACAGTTCCTAAATTCCTGAGACAGTTTTTTGCAAGTATGCATAAGCCCTGTTCCACAGTATACAGCCCCGCAGAGTGTTCCGCAAAGACACGCAGGATAAAGAAGAGTCCATAATCAGAACGCGGGATAATGAAATCGGGAAGCATGGCGTGTGTATGCCCGCAGGAACAGATGATGCGCAGCCAACAAGAACGTCCGTAATAGGTGTGGATACGGCAGGAGCTCTTAGTGGGCAGTGTGGACAGGTCATAGCAGATGCATCATGTCCACATGTATAAGGAACCGGAATAAGTCAAGATAAGAGAATGCCGTGGATAGCGGCAGGATTGCGGAGATAATATTTGAATTATCGATTTTAGTCTGCAGTATTTGTGCGGAAAATAGGAGAAAAAATTTGCTGTTTAACACGCTATATTTTTGTAGAAATGAGAGAATAAGAGTGATATAATGAATTTAAGGAGAAAAGACATGGAATATATATTCGAAACAGAGCATTTGAGGATTCGAAAATTCGAGATAGAAGATGCCAGATGCTTATATGAAAATCATTTGGAAGAAGAAGTAAAGAGATGGATTCCAAATGAAAGCTATGTAGATATGGAAGAAACGAAAGGAGCAATCAGATTTTATGCAGATTGTGTGAATGGTAAACACTTACCATATGTATTAGCTGTCGAACTGAAAGAAACAGGAGAATTGATAGGCGACACAGGTGTAAATGAGGTAGAAGGAAATTCCAATGAGGTAGAAATCGGTTACGGGATATGTAAAAAATATAGCGGAAACGGATATGCTACTGAATTATTAAAAGCTATGACAGAGTTTATAACAAGAACTTTTGGAATAAACATTTTATACGGACGTGTTATGTGTGGAAATAATGCTTCTGTGAGAGTTCTTGAAAAGAATGGTTATGAATTTGTTAAGAAAGAATTTGGGGCAGAAGATGACCCTTATGGTAACGGAATGTTAATTTATAAGAAAGAATGTTAAATCAGGATTGTTGGAGATTATTATGAGAATAACTAAAAAACTGCCATTATTTATTGTAACAGGGGCTTCCTGTGTTGGAAAAACAACGCTTTGTAATGAATTGTTTATTAACGAAAAAGAGTATATTGTAATGGAAAGCGACTTATTGTGGAACAATATCTACAATACACCAGAGGATGATTATTTTGAGTATAATCGTTTATGGTTAAAGGTATGTGCCAATATTGCACAGGCCGGAAAGCCTGTTGTGCTATGTGGCTGCAGAGTGCCTAAACAGCTTGAAAATTTACCAGAAAGAGAATTGTTTACCAAGATTCATTATCTTGCCGTTGTCTGTGATGATGCTGTTCTGGAAGAACGAATGTGTAAAGGACGCGGGGTAAGTGATGAGGATTGGCTCAGAAGCTCTATGGATTTCAATAAATGGCTGAAACAGCAGTCAAGCGAGAATGTTTCCTATCCTATAACATTACTGGACACTTCTGACATTTCACCGATACAGGCTGCCAGAATAGTTGATAATTGGATTATGGAAAAAATCCTATGATTGGATTATGGAGAATATTTTAATGGTATACAAATATTGTGAGAATAGGAATTTTGAAGATTTGGCAAGCGGAAAAGTTATCGTTCATAGAGCTGGATATCCTAATTTTCCCGTGAGGCTTGCACAAGAAATATTTAGCAGATGTTTACATTATTTAGATAACCCAGATAGTGTATGCATTTATGATCCTTGCTGTGGCGGCGGTTATCTGCTAACGGTACTTGGCTTTTTAAATTTTGAAAGAATAAAGACAATAATAGCTTCTGACATAAGTGATGATGCGATACAGCTTACCGACGAGAATTTATCGTTGCTTGATAAAAACGGACTCAGAAAAAGAATACGGCAAATAAAAGATTTATTATCATTACATAACAAAGACTCACATATTGAAGCATTAAATAGTGCAACCAATTTATTTGACATATTGGCAAATTCAACACACGAAATAGAACGCAAAGTGTTCAAAACAGATATTTTATCAAATTTTCCACTAGATAAACCCGATTTCAAAGCAGATATTATATTTACAGATGTTCCATATGGAAATCTTGTTGAATGGCAGAATAGAAATAAAGATAATAGTAATTTATTGGATCAGATATTACCAGTAACAAAGGAAAAAACGGTAGTTGCTATATGCTCAGACAAGTCACAGAAATTTCAGTCCGATAATTTTCAAAGGATAGAAAAGCAAGTAATAGGGAAACGTTTATTTCAAATATACAAATTAGGGAATCCTGGAGTAACCAGACAGAAAAAATCTTAAAAATGTAATATTAGGTGCAAACAAATGCTCTTAAACCTCAAAAGCTCCTTTAACGATAAGAAAGACATGGTGTCAGCACCTGAAAACACATATACTTTATAGTGATACCAAGAGTCTATTCAAGCAGGGGAGTAAACAAGCCAATGAACAGAACGAAGAAAAATATCGCATTGTGGAGCAGTGTATTAATGATAGCCTGCGCTATCACAGGCTGCGGGAACACGAAAGGCAGCGGGGATAAGGAACCAGTGCTGGAAGGGCAGACGACAACGGAAATAGAGGAAGCGGATGAAACGATAGAGAGGTTATCTGCCGAGGAGGAAACTTCTTCACAATATCAGTATGTGGAGAAAGTGATGATTGAGGACTATTATGGTGACCGGACGGAACAAGAGATATATGCACCCATGGGCAGCCAGTATGACAGTGGATTTCTCTTTTATTATGATCATGGACTTATATTTTCGGCAAATACATATTCGTCTGAATTATCAGCAAGTGAGATGTATGAGATTTGGGAGGATGTTACCAGGGAGCAGGCGCAGGAATGGGGGAATGATCTCGAGTATTCAGAGGTTCAGATTGGAGAAACCGTGAAGGCCGGCGATGACAGATATCGCATCATTTCTGCGAACAGGCAGGATTATGAAGGAATTCCTTATCAGGTAAAGAAAGTATTTTATATGAATATACGCGAAGCGAATAAATGCGTGGAATGGACACTTGAGCTGTCGGAATTTCAACAGGATGATGATACGGAGCTGATTGTTGGCGAGATTGCGGAATGCTACGGGATTGACCTGGACAGTTTGTCAGTGGCAGGAGAGTGGGGCAGGTTGGACGCACAGAGACAGGTGGCGGCACAGGATGTATACGAACCTGCGGAAGGCAGTATTGTGCTTGAAAAGGTTGACGGATATCAGTATATGGGGAAAGCGGTGGTCGCGTTTGAGGGCGGTGCGATACAGTGCCCGGTCATGGTGCCCATGGGCAGAATGACAGATGTGGGGGAGTGGAGCGTTTCATCGAGTATGCACGGAGTTGCTGTGAGGTTTGACTGTTACAAAACTAACACACAAAATCATTTTGCCATATTGGAGGACAATGCTGATGTTGATTGTCGGATTGCCGAGGAGGCAGGCGCGAAGAATATTAAAAAAAGCGCTCTCATGACAATGAAAGATTATGATACAGCCGCATACATTATTGTCGCATACGAGGAGCCGGACGAGACGGGAGCAGATTATGATGTGGTATCGAAAGTATGTGGCATGGCAAAAGTAAAGGACTCCTATCTGGTCAGCTGCAACATCACACTCAGAAGCAGCGAGTATGACACTGCTACAGATACTTTGCTGAGGGAATTGGAAATTGCTTACGGTATCGACCTGTCGGATTATTATTATGAAAAAAAGGAAGTGGATGATAAGGATGCCATTCACCAGGATACGCTGGCCACGCTGTTAAAGAATAGCGGACTTATCAATAGCTGGGATTCGACGATACCAGAAACGATATTGTGGTTCAATGCATCTTATGCAGCGCTGACCTACAGCAATAGCTGGGATTGGCACCTGATTGGAGGGATAGAGCCTTCGGAGGATAATATTGCAATAGCTGAAATGCTGCTGCAGTCGAACTGGAGTGTAAAGGATCGGGAATCGGCTCTGAAAACAGTGGATAGGCTGAAAACAGAAGGACACAGGGAACGATGCAGGGAGTGTATGGAACAGCTGGAAGACTGGGGACTCATGGAAGCGGACAGCAAAGACTTTCTGGATAAACTATTGGAAAAAGACACAGACGTGAATCCAGGCCGGTATGTGGTTGCTTATATGATGCTGCAGAATGATATTGCGCCAGAATATATTGCCGCATGGGATCTGTGCAGGGTAAACCAACTGTATGCGAGTTATTATCTGTGCGGCTATATGACCTATGAGGAAGCGATGGACGCCTCACTTGAGAATTCGCTGATGTTACAGGGAATGTACAGTTCATGGGAGGAAATGATGGATGCTTATATGATAGGATATCAGTTTTGGCAGGGAGATCTGGCGATTACGGAGGATTCACCCACGCTCAAGCGATATCATTTTTACGAGATGCTCTGTGAGATGCCAGATGGCCCCTATAGCCTTGACTGGGACATGAAATTAAAGAAAAGCTGGTGAGGATAGTCTGGTGCCAAACACTACCCTTTCATTGACTGGCAGGATATACTTCTGCACTTAGGAACTGCAGAAAAATAAGTGGCACATCCTGACTTGTCTATTTCTCCGATACTTAGGAACTGTAGGAAAATAACTGACGCATCTTGACTTGTCTATTTCTCCGATAGCACAGCACAAAAAGCCTCGCCGTAGCCCACTACGCCTACGTTTTTTGTACTGCACTCTCGAAGAAATATCCTGCGCAATCTGCATCAGTTATTTTTCTACAGTTCCTTATCTTAACAAACTTAGGAGGGGTATATCAAGAGCTGATATGGATACCCCTCCCATTTTTCTACTGCTCAAGGTCAATCAGGAAGTCTTTTTTCTATATATCGTTCAGGTTCTTCTCTTTTCACAATGAGCCGCGAGCCAATAGTGGGTTTTGTGCATATAAAACAGTAAATTTATTTTATTGCAGTGCCTATTGTCGTTCCTATTGTTGCTAATGTAACAACAAACTTGAACAATTCATTATTGTTCATTTGCTTACATGCATCTTGAATAGTCTGCCAACTGAATATAGACATCTTTTTCATGGCAATTTTCAGTTCTTTTTTGTCCAGTTCCATGTATTTCTGTACATATTCCGTCCCCTTTGCGCTTATTGCCAGTGAAACAAATTCATATACTATATCATCAGCAAGCGTGCAGGAAGCATCTTCAAAATTTATATAGCTTTTCTCATTAAGACTGGTTAAGTTTTCATAAAACAAACTTTGTTGTTCTTCATTCATTTCATCAAATACCTGTGTAAACTGGTCATATAATGATTTTTCATCTTCACTATCTTCCGAAGTGCTATTTCGTTTTACATATTCATCAATTAAGACCAGATAGGACAGAACCATTTGTTCATCATTTGTTAAATCCTGTTTTTTCATGACAGACTCCTTTTGTTGTTTATCAGCGGTCTTTCCGCATTTTCCATTGGTTACTTTTTGTTGCTTTATATACATTATACTACTTATTGTTGCAAATGGCAACCTATCGAAGCACATTTTTTTAGATGTACTACTCTAAAACTGCAAAACTGGTTGAAAGAGGAAGCCGGAAGCATCAAGCTGCCAACCCTTGCCGGCTAATTCAAGGCATTTTGTCACGCAGGGCGCAGGCGGGAAAATCGGTTGCTGGTAACATTCCGCGTCCTCATAACTGTGTTTCACGGCTCCAAGTGGGTCTGTTCCCAAAGGTAAACCTCCATATCTACCGCTCCCAAGTCACGCTCCATGCAATAACAGCGATACAACAATGAAGCATCCTCCCATGCTAGAGAAATATCCTCCTGCAAAAGAGCCATCAAGCGCGTTCCCTCCAGTTTTGCCCACGCTTCCTATGGGGTACAGTGTTCCTCTCCGGCGAGAAGAAACTCCACAAATTTTCTGACTTGAGAATTCATGGCGAATTCCAGATGGGGAATTTGTTTTGGCGGATGCTGTTTCAGCCGTTCCGCCTCTTTTTGCTGTAATGCCTTACGCTGGGGATATAGCACATAATTGAAGAGATATCGGTCATCATCCAGCAGATGCTCATCCCATACATCTTCATCGTTCCAGGAACCCATGTAAACCACATGTCCATTTTTTATCAGGCAGTGCAAACCCTCGTCCTCCTGCCAGTCGCAGCCGCCGCTCAAGTTCAGCACAGGGATTTCCGGCTCCTTGGGAAGCTTGATGTCCAAGCCGGAAAACTCCATATAGCGAAGAATCTCCAACGGTTCCTGGATGTGTTGTATATCCTCGTCCAGCAGTTCTCCCTTGCTTGTAGATTCCAACTCATCCTGAAGGTAATACAAAGCGTATTGACAGATTTCCCTGACTTGAGCCTCATCTACTTCCGCCAACCACTGAATGGATTGGGCGGCGTACTCTGCCGTAACACCCGCCTCGCAAACCACCTCAATCTGTTTGTGAAAGTAGGGGAATTCCGCATAGCCGATCATCCTATCAAACTCATCTGTCCCAGCATTTATCAAAATGTCCTCAAATCGCAATTCTGACATATGAAATTACCTCCTTTGCGAAAATACCGATTTGTCGGTTAGCTTACGGACCCTAATATAGCACATCTTCCTGCTGAAATCAATCCTAATTCTACATCCCTTGACGGTCTGGATTTTTGCCGTGAACCAATGCCATTAAGTTATGCAAAGGTATCTGCTTTTTTGTTGGAAAAATAGAATTGTGTTAAAAAAGTAAGGATATACTGCAAGAATTATAAATCATTTAATAGTAAAATACAAGTATCTACATATATTCATAATAATTTTACACGCTTTTTCATTTTATCAATATGTGTGGTATCCGCTGCAGTCTGTCATGAAATAGTACAGGATGCAGCAAAAAATGGGGAGGAGGAATCACTATGGAATATGCGGCAGTCAGACATTTTGCGGATAAACGGTACTGCTATGCAATAGAGAGAGGACGCATTTTAATCAGGATAGAGACGAAAAAAAATGATGTGGAGAGCGTGATCCTTCATGTGCAGGACAAATATCTGCCAATTAAGGATATGGACACAAGGCAGGAATATCTTATGCAGGTTGCTTACGCTGATAATTATATTGATTATTATGAGAAGATACTGGATATTGACGTAGTCTGCCTTCGGTATTTTTTTGAGATAAGGGATACGGCGGGCAGTGTGGTTTATTATGGTAATCATGTTTTTTATGACGAGTGCATTACGGATACTGACAGGATGTTTGACTGTCCGCAGAATCTGAGGGAAGAAGAATTGTTTGAACTGCCTGAATGGGCAAAAAACAAGGTGGTTTACCAGATATTTCCCTCCCGTTTTGCCACAGACAAAGAAGTTTCCGCAGAAGAATGGTATCAGGCTCCGATAGACCATAAAGCTGACCTGAAAGGTTCGCTGCGCGGAATTATCCAGCATTTGGATTATATAAAGCATCTGGGTGCGGACGTGATCTACATGACACCAGTTTTTTGTTCCAATTCCAGCCATAAGTATAATATTGATGACTACTATCGGATTGACCCGTCATTTGGGACAAAGGAGGACTTGAAGGAGCTTGTCGAGAAAGCGCATGGGCTTGGAATGTATGTCATTCTGGATGGCGTGTTTAACCATACGGCGGTCGATTTCTTTGCCTTTAAGGATATCATGGAAAAAAGGGAGCAGTCGAAATATCTGGATTGGTATTATATTAATGAATTTCCTCTTGTGATGGAGCGGGGGAAGAGGCCTAATTATAAAACTTTCAGTTATACGGCGCTGATGCCGAAACTAAATCTGAAGAATAAGGAAACCGCAGATTTTATTATTGACGTGGCGTCCTACTGGATTCGGGAGTGTGACATTGACGGATGGCGTCTTGATGTCGCGGATGAGATTCATCATGCTTTCTGGAAAAGATTCCGGAGGGAAATCAAGGCAGTGAAGAAAAATGTATTAATCGTTGGTGAGATATGGCATTTTGCAGGTGATTTTCTGGAGGGTGATGAGTGGGACAGCATTATGAACTATCAATTCTGTCATGCGGTATCTGACTTGCTTGTTACTGGGAAAATGTCTGAATCAGCGTTTATCGGAAACCTGAATTTTATGAAGGGGAATCTGAACCAGGGGCTGGAAGGGTATTTATGGAACTTTATTGACACCCATGACACGGCAAGATTTCTGCACAGCGTCCGGCAGGATATAGGGAAACAGAAACTGGCAGCCGCAATGCAGCTTTTACTTCCCGGTATGCCAATGATATATTATGGTGATGAAGTAGGAATGGATGGCGGTGCAGATCCGGACTGCAGACGCGGTATGCTATGGGATGAGGACAGACAGAATAAAGAGTTGTTCCGATATTATCAGACGCTGATTCAAATTCGTCATGCGTATCCGGCATTAACAGGGGGTAGGATCTCCAGACAGTATGTGAATGATGACAGGGGACTTATTTATATGGAAAGGAAACTGCAGGAACAGCGTATAGTATTGATTTTTCACACACAAAAAGGCAATGTGGACCTGCAGGCATTAAAGGGCATGAAGGATCTAGTAAATGGAAGGGATTTTGCGGGCAGTCTGGATGATTATGAGGCAGTTGTGCTTGTGGAATAGATGAAGGATAGAAAAACGGGGTGCTGGCTGGAATGGTCGATACCATGATGCTGTCTACCGTGGGAGACAATGCGGTTGGGGCAGTGGGGACAGCAAATACTTACATCAATGTATTCATAATCATGTTTGGTATTGTATCCTCTGGAATGATTGCCGTGATGACACAGTATATTGGCGCAGAAAGAACCGGGGTGGCGTATCAGGCAAGACAACTGGGCGCTGTTTTGAATCTGGCGCTCGGCGTAGCGCTTTCGCTTTTTTGTTTGTTTTTTCAGGGGATGTTTTGGAGATTGTGGGCGTGGCGCCGCTTTTGATGGACTATGCAAAGATGTATCTGAAGATTGTGGGCAGCTTCTGCTTTGTGAATGCGCTGATTCCAGCGATTGATATTATTTTGGAGGTGGGACGTGTGACAAACCTTGTTTTTGGACAGGCGTTAATGACAATCGGGGACGCACTGCACACCACGGTTATCGCAGTTATTTTTATGTATCTGTGCATGGTGGGAGGCACATGGCTTTTCGGTATCCGTCTGAATATGCTTACGGCAGGCGCGTATATAGGGCTTGTCGGAGACGAATGTGTTCGTGCGGTTTTTCTGTTTCAGCGCTGGCAGTCGGGTAGGTGGAAAACGAAAGGTTTATCAGGCAGCAAGAAGGGCAGTACGCGGAGCGTGCTGCCCATTGCACTTTTTGGGTAAATTAACCATCCAATTCATTTTCTTTACCCAATCCCCTCTTACTTCGATGCAGCTATCCTTTCTATTAACCGCTGCCTTTAACTGTTCTTTTGACTGCTTTTAAGGTGTTTTTTTAATCTGTTAAAAGAAAGCAGAACAATTATACTACAATTGCCATAAACGATAGTATGATCGAGTTAAAACGATACTAAATGGCAGTGATTGAACTGCTGTAAAAGCCATTCCGGGAGTTGGAACAGTAATTGGGGGCGGTATAGGTGCAGTTACTGCAGCCGGACTGACGGAAGCATTGGGGGGGATTGTCGCAGAGGAATTTTTTAAAACAGCTAATGGTGAAGACTCAGGGAAAATCAGTGATATTGTAGATACAACAAATCAAGTGCAAGGAGCATTTGAGGGAGGCAGTTTATTAAGGTTCAGGAATTGGCAGGACGAGACAGCAGGAAAAGAATACGGCATATGGTAATTATATTTCCCCGGAAGTAAACAATGTCGCTCCAGTTTTGATAGCCGCGGATGCAGTCGCGCTTTTTTTATTTAGGGCTGAAATGGTCTGCCATCAACTGGGACAAGGGGACGATCTCGATTTGCCATATGGTTGTGCGTGTAAAATCAGTCATGGCAGAAGATGCCACGAAAACACAGGCTGGCCACAGGGAGCTGAACCTGTTTGACACTTTTTTTGAATGGTTTGATGGAAAAACTATTGAATAGTTTTTTCATCAAACAGCCACAGGAGAGTACATATTCTCCTGTGGTTTAATAAATAATTCGAGTGTTTAATTATCATCTTTTGTAGTCTCTTTACGTAATTGTTCTACATCATTTTGTGAATAATCAGGTATCAGAGATGTAATTTCATCCGTGCTATAGCCCTGTTCAATCATTCTTTTTGCAATATTTTGAATAAAAAGAAATAGCATCCCACCGTCCAAAGTGAATGCTATTTCTTTTTTAACTTATTAAATTCACAGAGGGCATATCGGAACTTCGTGTCCGATGACCGTTCTAAGTAGATTATACATTAGAGCCGCTTGTTTTGCAAGTGGCTCTTTCTTTCATTTTACTACTAAAATCCCCAGTTACTGTCAAACCCATCATCAGCCATTTCAGCACTGTCATCATATAACTCATTGCGTGACTTATTCATATAGCTCCATATCTCCGGATGCTTGTCATACTGTGATGTAGTGGCTTCATTCCTGTTTGCAAAAACATTCACAGTCTGTTCATAACCCCAATTCTCAAAACGCAAATATCCGTCTGTCGAAGTCCATGAAAGATGACAGCTGTCCAAAATACCCTCTTTCATTAGATCAACAGACAGATTTTTTAACATTTGCTGTAAGGTTTTTACCTCTTCTTCATTTCGCGGATATTGTGTAAAGCTTAATGTTTCTCCCCTGATTTCTGCCCCTACTCCTTTTTTTGAAATCATCTGTATAATTTCATTCTTTATCGCCTGATATCTGATATCTTCTGACCAGTCACTTCTGATAAAATCTGCCGCAGGATCAGATACTCTCGGCGTTTTCAATGGTTCTCTATGCTCCACCCATTCCCCATTTTCGAGAGCATAGTATGCGTTCTCTGTTATTGGCGTTAAACGATAATCAAAACCTGACATGAGATATCCCATCCTGAGGTAGTTTTCATCTCCTAATTCAATTAATACAAAACCTGCTGAGGTACCTGCGTTTTGTATCTCTTCGGTTGTCTGACGCCCTTCCGCTTTTCCATATGTCATGTAATGGGTATACAGGGCATTCTTATCTATCCCCAATATTGCTACAACGTCAGGGTTGTTCTGTGCATAGTATTCTGCGTCAAATATTGTCCCGTCCGGCATGGTTTCGGGTGCTGCAAATACGGTTAGACTGCTGCTTAGTACCATTGTTGCTGCCATGACTGCAAGTAATGATTTCTTCATTTCTTTTTCTCCTTTTTGTATATGTATTTATTTTATGCTGATTATACCTTCTTTTTCCTGTTACTGCGATTAATAATTGTAATTGCAATATGTGCTGGGCAGACCGATTATTTTGACCAAAACCGTATGACATCCGGATCAGATGAAACGGCGATTGTCTTTCTGATCTCTTCAAACTCTTTTTCATAGTCAAAAGGTTTTTCCGGATCATACCATGAATAATCAATATTCACACGTGAGTTTAAGGCGGTATTGCGAATTTCAGATTCAATCCTGTCACGCCACTGCGCCTCTGTTTCATAGACACGCGGCATCCTGTCGAATCTGCGCGCTTTTGCCATTAAAACTTCAAGTTCCTGCTCGCTTCTGCTTAGCTGCCGGAACCATTCGCACTGTGGAAGCGTAGTTTCATAATCGGTTCCCATAACTTCCCAGCGGGAGTGTCCGTATTAATATTCTCTTTTTGGCTGACAAACTGAACTCGTTTATTATTTAACTGCTCTGTCAGTTCCAGCAAATCTTTTGTATTCCTCGCAAATCTTGAAATGCTTTCCACGATTACAGAATCACCCTCGCGCACATAATTCATCATTTCATGCAGGGCGGGGCGTTCCATGTCTTTACCGCTCATTTTGTCAATGTAAACTTTTTCAACTCCCAGTGTCTTCATGATTTCTTCCTGCCGTGCCGTATTCTGTTCTTTTGTGCTGCCCCGTACATATCCAATCCTCATAATTCCTGCTCCTTTCCCAACTAGACCATTAAATGTGAGATACCAAAAATTTTCATTATTTCAGAAAGTGTCCCAAAAAGCTATACCCAACCCATGCAAAACAGCCATACACTTTTCACACATGAAAACTGTCTCGATAGAGCAGTGGCGCCCCTTTTGACACACCTTTTGAAACATATATCATTTATATCCCTTTTCTTTTCAGAGCAGATTAACAGGCACACATTGACAAAATAAAATGCCGAAACATATTCCATACACTGTATATGGATATATCCCGACATTTTATATTTTGGGCAGTGCACTGACAAAATCACTTTTCCATTTTTACATACTGCTTATTACAATTTACTATGCATAAAAAATTGCAACATTTGAAACATGACCAAACAATCCCCCCATATATCCGGACTTTACACAAACCATTACAACCCCTTTCAAACCTCATATTTTCCTCTGTGGCACATTTTACACCCAGTCACCCGATATTTCCCCATAACATTTCAAATCCCTTAAAATCCCGTTCCGTAAACAGTCCCGTAAATTTTGTTGGAACTTTGTTGACCCTTCCCCTTTTTAAGCACAAAAAAACACTGGACAATCTCTCAAAAGTCCAGTGTTTCCAAGGCTTTCAGCCAGTCGTTGCGACAAGATTCGAACTTGCGACCTCTGCGTCCCGAACGCAGCGCTCTACCAAACTGAGCCACGCAACGAAGCAATCTGTTTTAAGCAGTTACGTATCTATTATAATGGATTTTACAAAAAAATCAAGTGCTTTTTCATTTTTATTTAAAATATTTGTGAAAAGTTAAGATTGATGCTTGATCACCTCAATAACGCTTGTCATATGATACTTAATCAGAAAAATCTGGTTTGAATACATTGGAAATGCATACTTTGCTTTTTGAAGTAATGGATAAAACCATTTCTCTGTCTCCTTGATATATTCAACCATTTTTTCCTTGGAAAATCCCACCGCCATACTGGAAATATTGTTACAGCGATCCAGCAGTTTGACCATAGTGGCAACTGCATTCTGTGAGATTTGGGCAAAATAGTGTTCATCGGCATTGTCGGTTTTGGTCAATAAGGAAACTGCAGTTCTTGTCTCTTCGTTGACTGGCAGCGCATCGACAGAAACGCCACAATCCTCGCACACATCATGAAGCAGAGCGGTGGAGATCAGATTGTCATCATCCAGCCCTAAAGCGAGCGCGTGACAGGATATTAACAGAGGGTGATAAATATAAGGTACTTGGTCTTTCCCCTTGCGAATCTGCCCCTTATGGAGCTCGCGCGCATAAGGCAAAACCTTGGAGGTTTGATACAGCTTTTTTACGCTGGCATAGGTCTTGATGTAAGTGTACATTCTGCCCTCGTCAAACAACCTGTCGGAAAGGGAATCCTGAAAATCAATCAATACGTTTTCCGCCTCCGCACCGGTTAACAGCCAATCGGTAGTTACTTGATACAGGGAAGCAATTTCCGCCAGTTTGTCAATGTCCGGAGAAGTCTCCCCGCGCTCCCATAGGCTGACTGCCTGAAAGGAGACATTCAATTTCTCTGCGACTTCCCGTTGTGTTAGACTCTGCTGTTTTCTTGCGGATGCTAAACGTTGTGAAAATTCCATATCTGTTATTCCTCCTGTGTATCATCTATGCAGCTTCTAGAGCGTGTTTGAAAAATCATTCCTGCCATCTGTATAACGATGCGTACGTGTCGTATACGCCATTTTGCGTAATATTTGCGCCAAATTCAGTCAACATAAGGCATTGCTCTTTATGCCATTGTGTCCTGCGCCTCCTTCATTTGGCCAGTCATACGTAAGATGATTTAATCTCCCACAAACTGTGACGCACATCTGACAGAAAGCATTTTTCAAACGCGATCTAGTGTTTTCTTAGTTGTAGCACTAATTAAAGTATATATCATCACAGAGCAAAAATACAGCAAAAACAGCTTGAAAAATGCAAGATAAAATTCAAGTATTGCTTGATAAAATTTCCTTAAGCAGTTTCACCGCGTCAGGAAACTTTTCCACAGGAACTTCGCAGCAGGAGAGCGCGATATGTGCATAACCTTCGCTTTTTTTCCCGGTCTTGTGGATAGGGAACACCAGAATTCCGTTTGCGGCAGCCTGCTCGCAGAGCGCGTCGCTGGTCAGGGAGCATTTTAGTTTCAGATGTACCAGGAAAACAGATTCCCCCATATAAACCTGCGCCTGCGGGCCAAAGGCTTCCTCCAGCAGTGCGGACAATGTTTTTGCCTTGTTAGCGTACAGGCGCTTGAGCTTGCGAATCTGGCTGTCGAGGTGGCCGTCGCGCAGAAACTGGCACAGGGCGAGCTGCTCCGACTTGGAGGCAGTCTGGTTGTAGAGCGCCTTTTTCTGTTCATATAAGGGCAGAAGCGAGTCGGGCAGAATCATGAAGCTTAGGCGGATAGACGGCAGCAGGAGCTTGGAGAAGGTGCTCAGATAGACCACATTTTCACCGCCGGCAAGCCCCTGCAGACAGGGAATCGGCTTGCTGAAATACCGAAACTCATTGTCATAATCATCTTCTATAATGAGGCGGTCATGAATCGAACACTCTTTCAAAAGTGCAAGGCGCTTCTCCACGCTCATGACATCGCCAAGCGAGGTCATGTGGGACGGCGTCATATATAGAACACTTGCGTTTTCCTTCTCTTTCTCCAAATCAAATCCATAATCTTCAAAGATAACCATTCCCTGCGCAAAGCGCGTGTCACGAAAACACACCGTTTTGCGCTCTTTAATCAGAGGGCACAGAATATTCAAAAGTGTCTGCGAACCGGCACCGATCACAATGTTTTCCGGTCGGCAGACGGCGTTTCTTTTGTTGACTACATAGCGGCAGATGACCTCGCGCAGTTCGTATTCACCCTGTGGTTCCCCGTAGGTCAGCATGCGCCCGTCCTGCCGCAGTGTGCTCTTGATATAGCGCCGCCACAGGTTAAAGTCAAAACTTTCTGCGTCCACATTGTTGGAGGTAAAGTTATATAAAATCTTCTTTTCCGGTGCCGCGGAAGATTTGCGGTCAGGGGCTTTGGGGGCAGCAGTGACGGTTCTGTCTGTGACATAGTATCCGCTCTGCGGACGGGAGATAATATAGCCGTCGGCGGCAAGACACAGATAGGCAGTCTCGATGGTGGTCCGGCTCAACCCCAGCTGAACCGCGCACCGCCGGATTGAGGGCATCTTGGTCCCGGGCATCAGGCGTCCTGTAGTGATCAAGTCCTTATAATAGTCATAAACCTGTAGATATCGTGTGGTTTGTGTCGAATTGAAATCAAGATTCATGGGTTGTCCAGCCCCCTTCTTTATGATACAATAAATTGTATCCCGCGAGCGTATGAAACAATAAATTGTATCTCACTGCGTTTATAATATGATAATAAATAGTATCACGATAGTGCAGATGATGCAAGTTGGAACGATTGGAAATTGCGGAGGTGGAAATATGGGATGGCAAAGTTATCCGTTTCTGGTCACACCAAAAGAACTTGGAATGGCTTTTGAGCCTTTTAAGCTTGTGGTAATAAATTTTCGCAAATTCTGCCCAAGCGATGCGGATTATTATGGACTGTCGAGTGAAAAAGGGTTTCAGACCTATCCTGACTATGAGTTATTTAAGAAAAGCATTGCTAATATTACAAAACCGCTTACATTCAGGCAGAACGGGATTGTTAAAAAAACGACGATCAGAATAAGTGATGAAGCAAAAACATATCTGCCCAATTTTACCTGTATCAAAAGCCAGGGAATAGAAATTTTGTAAAGTGCGACCACACACTGCGTTATACTGAACTGTGGCTGAAAGATGATCTGCCTGGGAAAAAAGTAGAAAGCGTCATTGCAGAAATAAAAGAAATGGGGGACTGGATGTAACTGTGAAGAAGATGTTCGTTATAGTTTAAAAGTATTTGGCACCATCGTATTGATTTTGTTGATAAGCATAGTTGTTCTTTTGTTCGTGGCACCGTTTATAAATGATCGTGTGGCGGAGAAAACGGTAGAGGAGCTTGCAGAACTGCCGCTTCCGGAGGATGTGGAAGGCAGACTGCGGAAATAGTATCCGATGTTTAATTTCGACGCTTTATATGAGTCCATGATACCCGAAGGGATTGGATTTAGCGGGAGTTTTATAGATTTTCAGTTTTCAGATGGCTGGGACTGGTATATGATTGAAAACGCGTATCTTTCGTTTGACGAAAACTTTGTCCCATATGACTGGCATAACCATTAGGAGCAGTAAAGAAATAACATTGTAAGATTGTCAAAGTGATTAATTTGCAGATCTTTAGTTTTAAAGTGAACTATTAAGTGAGAAAGGGGAAACTTTCATGAAATCTCTGCTAAAGTATATTAAGGAATACAAAAAAGAAAGCATTCTGGCGCCGCTGTTCAAGATGCTCGAGGCATCCTTTGAGCTGATGGTGCCGCTCGTCATGGCGTCGATTATCGACCGCGGAATTGCGAATCATGACACTGCGCAGATTATCAGGATGGGGCTGGTTCTTGTGCTTCTGGCGGCTGTGGGACTTATCAGTGCGGTGACGGCGCAGTATTTCAGCGCAAGGGCGGCGGTTGGATTTGCCACAAAACTGCGGACTGCGCTGTTTGCACACATTCAGAGTCTGTCCTATACGGAACTTGACACAATCGGAACGAGCACGCTGATCACGCGCATGACAAGCGACGTAAACCAGCTGCAGAACGGCGTCAATCTTACGCTGCGCCTGTTGCTGCGCTCACCGTTTATCGTGTTCGGCGCGATGATTATGGCGTTTACGGTGGACGTGAAAGCTGCGCTCATTTTCGTGGTGGCGATTCCGCTGCTCTCCATCGTCGTGTTTGGCATTATGATCGCGAGTATCCCGCTCTACAAAAAGGTACAGACAGCGCTGGACAAGATTCTGGGCAGAACCCGTGAAAACCTTGCCGGTGCGCGTGTGATCCGCGCCTTCTGCAACGAGGAGTCGGAGACCGCTGACTTTGAGGAGGAGAATGAGCTGCTGCTGGACACACAGGTCTTTGTGGGAAAGATTTCAGCGGCGATGAATCCGGTGACGTATATCATCATCAATATCGCGCTCGTCGTGCTCTTGTGGACGGGGGCAGTCCGCGTGGACAATGGCATTATCACACAGGGAGCAGTCGTCGCGCTGGTGAATTATATGTCGCAGATTCTGGTGGAGCTTGTCAAGATGGCAAATTTGATCATACAGCTCACCAAAGCACTTGCAAGCGCCAAGCGCGTCGAAAGTATCTTTGCGATCACTTCAAGCATGAAGAGCGGTACGCTCGACAATCATGACATAGATGTCATGAAGGAGGGGGAAGAAAACGCGGCAATTATTTTTGATCATGTATGCCTCACCTATAGCGGCGGCGGGGACGAATCCCTCACGGACATTGACTTTGCCGTGAACAAGGGAGAGACGGTCGGCATTATTGGCGGCACAGGCTCTGGTAAGACCTCAGTAGTCAATCTTATCCCGCGTTTTTACGACGCGACAAAGGGGCGTGTGATCGTAGATGGCTTCAATGTGAAAGACTACGAAATTTCCGCGCTGCGGGCAAAAATCGGTATTGTTCCGCAGAAAGCTGTTTTATTCAAAGGGACAATCCGGGAAAATCTATTGTGGGGAAATGAAAATGCATCTGATGAGGATATCGAAAATGCGCTGCGCATCTCACAGGCGAAAGAGTTTGTCGACACAAAAGAGGGCAGGCTTGATTTTATGACCGCGCAGGGCGGCAAGAATCTTTCCGGCGGTCAGAAACAGAGGCTTACCATCGCGCGCGCCATCGTGAGACACCCGCAGATCCTGATTCTCGACGACAGTGCGTCAGCGCTTGACTTTGCCACGGACGCGAAGCTGCGTGCCGCGATCAAGGGTATGGGAAATGACATGACTGTCATCATTGTGTCACAGCGCGCAGCATCGATCCAGTACGCTGATAAGATCGTGGTGATGGACGACGGCGCAGTTGCAGGAATCGGCACACATGAGGAACTGCTTGCGGACAATCAGATCTATCAGGAGATATACTACTCTCAATTTCCAGATAAGAAAGCAAAGACGGCGAATTGAAATGATGTGAATGTCCGACAGAGCAGGCGAATGGGAGTTTGAGCAGCAGGCGGACGCGCAGTGGTTTTTTGGAGGCTTTGATTATGAAGGATAAAAAGAAGATAACAGATCATAAATCGAATAAAGACATTTTAAAGAAAGTGCTGGATCACATTGGAAAGTATAAAATATTTCTGCTCCTTTCCATTGTACTTGCGGCAATTTCGGTAATACTTACATTGTATATCCCGATTCTGACAGGTCAGGCGGTGGACTGTATTCTTGGTCCGGGCGCGGTAGATTTTGATGGAATATGGGCAATACTAAAGGAGATGGCGGTCATCATCGTCATCACGGCTGCGGTGCAGTGGCTTATGAATACCTGCAACAACAAGATTGCCTATCAGGTTGTGCGTGACGTGCGTGATGAAGCGTTTAAAAAACTGCAGATACTTCCTCTTAAATATATCGACGGACATTCACATGGAGACATTGTGAGCCGTATTATAGCAGATGTAGACCAGTTTTCGGACGGTCTGCTGCTGGGATTCACGCAGCTTTTTACAGGCGTGGTGACGATCATCGGAACATTGATTTTCATGTTTTCCATCAATGTGTCCACCACGGCTGTTGTCGTAATTCTGACACCGCTGTCATTTTTTATCGCAGGATTTATTGCGAAGCGGACGTTTCGCATGTCAAAACTGCAGTCGGAGACGCGGGGCGAGCAGACGGCACTGATTGACGAGATGATCGGAAACGAGAAGGTTGTGAAGGCGTTTAACCATGAGCCGCAGGTGATGGAGCAGTTTGAGGAAATTAACGGCAGACTGGAAAAGGCGAGCGTGAAGGCGATTTTCTTTTCCTCACTGACCAATCCCTGCACGCGGTTTGTCAACAGCCTTGTCTATGCAGGCGTGGGAATCCTTGGTGCTTTTCTCGCCATCAGGGGACGTATCAGTGTCGGACAGCTCACCAGTTTTCTGAGCTATGCGAACCAGTACACGAAACCCTTCAATGAGATTTCCGGCGTGGTGACAGAGCTCCAGACTGCGCTTGCGTGTGCGGGCAGGGTATTTGAGTTTATCGAGGAGGAGCCGCAGATACCGGAGGCGGAGAACGCGGCAGTGTTGTCGGCACCCAAGGGCAATATCGCGATGCAGAATGTCAACTTCTCGTACAATCCGGAGCAGAAGCTGATTCAGGATTTTAACCTTGAAGTGAAGTCCGGTCAGCGTGTGGCAATCGTAGGACCAACCGGCTGCGGAAAAACAACTGTCATAAATTTGCTGATGCGGTTCTATGATGTTAATAGTGGAAGTATTCGGATTGACGGCGTGGACATCAGGGATATGACGCGCAAGAGCCTGCGGAACAGTTTTGGAATGGTTCTGCAGGAGACATGGCTGCACGCGGGCACGATCCGGGAGAATATTGTAATGGGAAAGCCGGATGCGACGGACGAGGAAGTTGTCGCTGCCGCAAAGGCGGCACATGCGCACAGCTTTATCAAGCGCCTGCCGATGGGGTATGACACGGTCATCACAGAGGACGGCGGAAGTCTCTCGCAGGGGCAGAAACAGCTTCTGTGCATCACGCGCGTGATGCTCTGTCTGCCGCCGATGCTGATTCTTGACGAGGCGACTTCCTCGATTGATACGCGCACGGAAATTAAGATTTCGCAGGCGTTTCACACGATGATGAAGGGGAGAACAAGCTTTATCGTAGCGCATAGGCTCTCGACAATCCGCGAGGCGGACATTATCCTTGTCATGAAGGACGGAAACATCATTGAGCAGGGGAATCATGAGACACTCTTAAATAAGGAAAACGGATTTTACGCAAAATTATATAATAGTCAGTTTGAGATGGCAGAATAAAGGAGCGCTGCCTGGGGCGCAGGTTTCCCCTGTTTTGACAGGGGGTGAGCAGGAACCGTTTAGCAGCAGTGCGGAAAAGGAGATATGAAAACATGATAAATAATTTTCTTGATGTATCAGAATATGCGATTTTAGGCTTTTTGGGTGTGGCTTTTGCGTATCTGCTGACGAGTCTTTTGCTGGCGGTCGGAATGAATAAACTCCCAAGGGATCATGGGCGGGAGTTTGCACATGATGGCGGTCTTTCCGCAGGAAAACCGCGCGGTGCAGGTTTTGTCTTTATCCTTGTATTTGTACTGTCTGTAATCATATTTGGAAATATGGACAGAGAGATAACCATCTATCTGATTTTGACCGTTGCAGCCATGATGACAGGCTATCTGGATGACTGTGCGAAGGTGTCCTGGGGGGAACTGCGCAAAGGGCTCCTTGACCTTGTGATTGCCATTATGGCTGCAGTGACAATGGTGAATTTTAACGGAAGTGATGTGACCATCGCACTCACAGGTCAGACCATAACGTTTCCCCCTGTATTGTATGGTGTGCTGGCGGTGATTCTCGTGTGGGGTTCCATCAATGTGACAAACTGCGCGGACGGTGTAGACGGTCTTTCCGGCACCTTGACGAGTATCACTTTGTTTACCATCTATCTGGTTATGGTCAGGGCAGATGCGGCGCCGGAATATTCCTACACGATTCTGCTTCTGATTGCGTGTATCCTGGGCTATCTGTGGTTCAATGCAACACCGAGCCGCCTGCTGATGGGGGATGCCGGATCCCGGGCGATGGGATTCTTTATCGCAATCTCCATCATGAAGACAGGGAGACCGTTTCTGTATTTCCTGGTGGCGTTTGTGCTGATGCTTGACGGCGGAATCGGGCTTTTGAAAGTGTCTCTCCTTCGATTTCTTCATATCAGGATACTCACAAAAGTGCGGACACCGCTTCACGACCACGTGCGGAAGAACCTGGGATGGTCCAACGCACAGACGGTATTTAAATTTGCGATTATACAGATTATGATATCGACAGCGGTTTTGTGGCTGACTGCGCGATAACGTAATATCCAACGGAAACAGGAAAATGTGCATGGTTATATTGGAGGAGATTGAGGCCAGGCATGCCTGAGCATACGAGGAGGGATAAAAATGAGAGAGATACAAACGGCGAGACTTACGATTGTTCCATTTGACCTGAAATATTTGAATGACTATTATCTTGGATTTGATGAGGAAATCACGCAGTACCAATACCCGGACCCGTTTGGGAGCCTGGAGGCGGCTGAGGCGCTTTTGGGGGAATTTATGGACGAGATGAACCGGGGAGAAATGCTTTTTCTAGCCATACTGGATAAAGATGGTGAATTTGCCGGCGGTCTGGAGGTGCACGGACTTGCGGAAGAATATCCTGAATTGGGAATCTGGTTGAAAAAAGAATTTCAGGGCAAAGGCTACGCATATGAAGCATTGTATCATATTATACAATATTTGAATCAGACGGGGCAGAAGAAATGGTATGCCTACGAGGCAGATATTCGCAACAAATCCAGCATTGGACTTGTTGCGAAGTTCGCTTACCAGAAAGAAGGTATCGATGAATTTACGACAGAATCAGGAAAAGAGCTAAAGCTGCAGAGATACCTGATTCATATAAAAGAATGAGCGTTCTATATCATATCCGCGTACTCCACTGCGAGCAGTCCCATACATCGGTGGCGAGTCCGTCATAAAATTCGGGTTCGTGGCAGACCATGAGGATACTGCCTCTGTACGCTGTCAGTGCGCGCTTTAACTCTGATTTTGCATCGGTATCAAGATGGTTTGTCGGCTCGTCCAACAGCAGAATATTTGTCGGCTTGTTGATGAGCTTGCACAGTCTGACTTTGGCCTGCTCTCCGCCGCTCAGCACCTTCACCTTGCTCTCGATGTGCCTGGTCGTCAGACCGCATTTTGCGAGGGCAGAGCGCACTTCGTACTGAGTCATCGAGGGAAATTCGTTCCATATTTCTTCGATGCAGGTCGTGGTGACGGACTGGTCCATCTCCTGCTCGAAGTAGCCAGTCTCCAGATAATCCCCGAGCTCCACGCCGCCGTTTAGAGGGCGGATCAGACCTAAGATGCTTTTCAGGAGTGTTGTTTTGCCGATGCCGTTTGCGCCTGTGAGAACGATTTTCTGTCCGCGCTCCATCGCAATGTCGAGGGGTTTTGACAGCGCTTCATCGTAGCCGATGACAAGGCTTTTTGTTGTAAAGATATACCTTCCGCTCGTCCTCGCCTCCTGAAAGCGGAATTCTGGTTTGGGTTTTTCCGCAGCAAGCTCGATCACGTCCATTTTGTCCAGTTTTTTCTGGCGTGACATCGCCATATTTCGTGTGGCAACGCGCGCCTTGTTTCTGGCGACAAAATCTTTTAAGTCTGCAATCTCCTTCTGCTGCTTATTGTAGGCAGCCTCAAGCTGCGTCTTTTTCATGGCATAGACTTCCTGAAATTTATCGTAATCCCCGACATAGCGCGTCAGCCTGGCATTGTCCACGTGATAGACAATATTGATGACACTGTTCAGAAAAGGAACGTCGTGCGAAATTAATATAAATGCGTTTTCATACTCCTGAAGATAGCGTTTCAGCCATTCTATGTGGTTGGCGTCGAGATAGTTTGTGGGCTCGTCCAGCAGCAGAATATCCGGCTTTTCCAGCAAGAGCTTTCCGAGTAAGATTTTCGTCCGCTGCCCGCCGCTTAGGTCAGTGACATCTGTGTCAAGTCCGACCTCCATGAGTCCAAGCGCCCTTGCGACTTCCTCGACTTTGGCGTCAATCATGTAAAAGTCGTGCTGGTCAAGGAGCTCCTGAATCGTGCCAAGCTCCTCCATGTAAGCCTCGAGCTCCGATTCGGAAGCCTCGCCCATCTTGTCGCAGAGCTCGTTCATACGGCTCTCCATCTCATATAGGAAATCAAATGCGGAGGAGAGCACATCTCGCACAGACATGCCCTTTTCGAGAACGGTATGCTGGTCAAGATACCCCACACGCACATTTTTGGACCACTCGACTTTGCCCTCGTCCGGCATCAGCTTTCCGGTAATGATATTCATGAAAGTGGATTTCCCCTCACCGTTGGCACCCACCAGACCAATATGCTCTCCCTTTAGTAGACGGAAGGACACATTTGCAAAAATGGTCCTGTCGCCAAAGCCGTGGGAGAGGTTTTCAACGTTTAATATACTCATTGTGATCAACCTTTCTTAATCGTCGATATCGTCCGCCCAGCTCGTTCAATTTGTATCCTAGAGCGTGTTTGAAAAATGCTTTCTGCCAGATGTGCGTCACAGTTTGTGGG
>CAMWXE010000074.1 GCA_947178145.1 uncultured Lachnospiraceae bacterium
GCATCCTTATCCGCTATCTCTGCATCCTTATCCGCTATCTCTGCATCCTTATCCGCTATCTCCGCATCCTTATCTGCAAGCAGTTCTTTCAGTTCTCCCAGTTCTGGCAATATCATTCTCTTCAAAGCCTCGCTCATCCGATCACCTCCACTAACTATCTGTTCAAATATCTCACTGTTGATATCCGACACCAGATTCACAACCACGCCTGCCTTCGCGCGCTCCTCCTCCCCCTCAAGCCTGTCATAACTGTCCAAAAGCTTTTCTGCCTGGGCAACATCCATACTGCGTGTCAATGATTTCAGCCAGACATGGCGGCTTTCCTCAAGTTCCTTTGTCACAATGACCTGCATAGGGAAAATCATACCATATATGCGATAAATTCCTTTTCCTTCCTGTTTGATCTGATATTTCTGTCTCAGCTGTCCTAGAAGTTTCACAGGCTTTTGTTCACGTATTAATGAAACTGTGATGTCTGTGTCAAGTATCTCATCCGCCGCCCCTGTGTCTGCTTTGTACAGGCATGCGTAAGACAGCACTTTATAAAAAGTATCAATATTCATGCTGTCGTCTGGTGACTTGTATTCTATAATATTATATCCAAGGAAAAATGTCCCGATTTCATTTTTGATTACTTCTTCCGGCTTTTTCTTGATGATAAGCAAGTCGATTCGCAGCGGCTCCCTGCTCAAATAATACTCTGGGTCATACATTAGCCCTTTTCCATTTTCCATCAGCTCCAACTCCATCGTGCTGCAAAATGCCGGATGCCACTGTGTTCTATTCTCAATCTCCAAATCTGTACCCTTTCCATCTCTGCAGCCGGTCGTCCGGCGTCCTCGTCGCGCAGACATGCCGCACGACTTCCTCTTTGTAATTTCATTATATCACATCAGCAACTACAACTGCAATCTCATCCTGTAAATATTCTTCCCCGCCACAGTAGTTCGGCAAGGTTACTGTTCAGACAGGACTTAGCATTTACTGCTAAGTCCGTACAAAAACGTACAGGTAGTAAGTAAAAATCCATTTGCGAAGCAAATTCTGCATGGATTTTTACCTGTTACTGGAACGGAGTGAACAGTAAGGATCTGTAGAAAAATAACTGACACATCTTGACTTGTCTATTTCTCCGATTGCACAGTGCAAAAAGCCTCGCCGTAGCCCACTACGCCTACGTTTTTTGCACTGCACACTCGAAGAAATATCCTGCGCAATCTGTATCACTTATTTTCCTACAGATCCTAACACTCGGAAAGACATAACATACAGCAAAAAAACAAATAAGCTTATCATTTTGTTGTCTCTGTGCTATACTGTTATCAACAGCGCAGTTATCATAGATATGGAGGGCCGTTATGGATTATACAAAGAAAAAATTACCGATCGGGATTGAATTTTTCAGACATCTCCGCGACGAAGGTTACTATTATATTGACAAGACAGGTATGATACGGGATCTGATCTGCTCATGGGGCACCGTCAACCTGTTTACAAGACCGCGTCGTTTCGGAAAATCCCTGAATATCGATATGCTCAAGACCTTTTTTGAGATTGGGACAGACACCTCCTATTTTGAAGGTCTGGCAATTATGCAGGACAAAGCGCTCTGTCAGAAATATATGGGTAAATTTCCAGTCATCTCTATTTCCCTGAAAGACGTGAACGGTATGACCTGCACAGAAGCACTGGAGCGCATGGGATATACCATCAGCAGAGAAGCCCGGCGAATGCAGTTTCTTCTTGACAGTGATAAACTGACTACTATTGAAAAAGAACTATTGAAGGAACTGTGCTATCCGGATATAGAACCCAAAAAACAAAAAAACAGCTTGGCCATCCTCTCAGAGCTGTTATTCAAACACTATAATCAAAAGGTCATTATTCTTCTCGACGAATATGATGTGCCGCTTGACAAGGCATATCAGAACGGCTATTACAAGGAAATGGTCAGCCATATCCGGTCTTTCTTAAGCAATGCATTAAAAACGAATGACTATCTTCATACTGCGGTTATCACTGGTTGTCTTCGTATCGCAAAAGAAAGCATCTTTACCGGACTCAATAACTTTAGCACGGATACCATTTCAGATATAAGTTTTGCACAGTATTTTGGATTTACAGACACTGAGGTAAAAGATCTCTTAAAATACTATGATCTGGATGCCTTCTATGAAACAATCAAGGAATGGTATGACGGCTACCGCTTTGGGAAACAGGAAATATACTGCCCTTGGGATGTCATAAATTATTGCAAAAAACTGCTCGATGACAAGAAACACAAGCCAGAGGCTTTCTGGGCAAACAGCAGCAGCAACTACATCATACAGGACATTCTCGCCCATGCGTCAGAGACAACAAAAGGACAGATCGAGCTGTTGATCTCCGGTGAAACGATCGAGCAGCGCATCATACCAGAACTTACCTACACGGACCTGGACAACGAGGACATCACCATCAGGGAAACATATCTCTGGAGTGTGCTCTACGCCGCCGGATATCTGACCAAAGCCGCCCGGGAGACAGACGGTTATCTGCACAGACTCGTCATCCCCAACAAAGAGATCCTGCAGATCTACCGCGACAAGATACAGTCATGGTATAACATCAATGTCCGCAAGGACATCCCAAAATGGCAGGCGTTCTGCAATGCTGTCAGGACAGGCGATGCCCCGAAAATCCAGGAACTGTTCAACTCATACATGAGCCGGACGATCAGCATACGGGATACTTTTGTCAGAAAAGAGATGAAAGAGAATTTTTATCATGGCATGCTTCTTGGCATCCTGCAGTGCGACAGCGGATGGATTATCAAGTCCAACCAGGAATCCGGGCTCGGCTACTGCGATATCCTGCTGATGGTGCCAGGAGACAAGGTCGGCTGTGCCATTGAGCTCAAATACGCTGAAAACGGCGCCTTTGACGCCGCCTGCAATGAGGCATTTCATCAAATCGCCGCCAATAAATATGTTGATTATCTGCAGCAGGAGTGCATGGAAACGATCTACACCTACGCTGTGGCCTGTTACAAAAAAAGCTGTAAGGTGCTCAGCAAATCCCCCAGTCTGTGAATCCCCTCCTCTATGGTTTCACAGTCCGCATTGGTATAGTTCAGGCGCATTGTGTTGGCTTTTTCAGTACCAGTATAAAAAGGATCTCCCGGAACAAACGCGACTTTCCGCTCCAACGCCTTTGGAAACAGGGACATCGCGCTCACTCCCTCGGGGAGCGTCACCCACAGAAACATACCGCCGTGCGGCTTCGTGTACTTTACTGTGGATGGAAAATACTTGTCCATGGCGTCCATCATCGCCTGCGCCTGCTTTTGATACAACGCCTTTATCTTTGCTATGTGCACCTCCAGATCATTGTTCGCCAGATAATCCCATATCAAATACTGGGAAAAAATATTGGTGTGCAGATCGCCGGCCTCTTTTGCAATCGATATATATTTGAGCAGTTCCTTGTTTTCGGAAATGATAAAACCAGTGCGCATCCCCGGAGTAACCGTCTTGGAAAAAGTTCCAAGCAGTATACTATTCGGCAGCTTTCCGGCGCCAATGTAAGGCAGGCGTTCCCCGTCAAAACGCAGTTCCCCGTAAGGATCGTCTTCAATCAAAACAACATTGCGGTCTTTCAGAATTTCATAGATGTGTCTTCTGTTTTCAGCAGAATAGGTAAGTCCGGTCGGATTCTGAAAGTCAGGGATTGCATAGACAAATTTCACAGGATTCTGCAAAGCATTGGCAAGCTGTTCCGGGTTCATGCCCTCCTCTGTCAGCTCAACCGGATAAAATACCGGCCGGTGCATGGAAAAAGCCTGTATTGCGGCAAGGTAGGTCGGTTTCTCCACTATCACGCCGTCGCCCTGGTCAAGCAGCACCTTTCCGATCAGGTCAAGCGCCTGCTGCGAACCAGTCGTAATAAGAATATTGTCTATCGTGAGATTCAGACCAAATATCCGGTTGTATCGGTCTGCTATGTATTGTCTAAGTTCCGGCAGACCGGCTGTAATCGAGTACTGGAATACCTTCCTTCCATAAGTCTTCACAATGCGCTCCATCGACTCCAGAAGCTCCTCCTGCGGAAATGAAATCGGATTGGGAAGACCTCCTGCAAAGGAGATCACATCCGGGTCAGACGCAGCTTTTAAGATGCCTCTTACAAAAGACGGCGGGGTTGCTTTGATCCCTTTAGACAACAAACTCTCTATACTCATAGCTCTGTACCTCTCAATTCCTCTTAACATAAGATTTTTATACATTATAATCTTGCCCCCAAAAGAAAACAATGATAAAATTGTATGGCATACAATTACAGATATTGCAGCAATACAATTCAATTTAATCAAATAGCAGGGAGATAAAATTATGCCCGTAAATTCATTCGACAACTATCCTATGAGCTGGAAACCAGATTTAAGCAGACTGACAGGTCCAAAATATATTGCATTGGCAGAATTATTGGAGCGCGACATCAAAAGCGGAAAACTGAAGGCAGGAACAAAATTGCCTCCGCAGCGGGAGCTCGCCGATTTTCTGGATTTGAATCTGAGTACTATCACAAAAGTTTATAAACTGTGCACGCAGAAAGGCTTACTCTCAGCGTCCGTCGGCAATGGCACTTACGTTTCTTCCGATGCCGCTGCCAACCCAGTGCTGCTCTGCGCAAAAGAAGATTCGCACCTGATTGAAATGGGTGCGATCGTGCCCTTTGTGACAAGCAATCTGAAAGTAAAACAATACACCGAGCATCTGATGAGAAAGCCCGATGTGCTGGAGCTTTTTTCTTACGGGGCACCCGAAGGCACAAGGCGCCAGCGCATGGCGGGTGTAACATGGCTACGGAAATCAGGTTTTTGCACAGATACAGAGCATATTGTGCTGTCGGCAGCAGGACAAAATGGACTTATGGCTGCCCTGGGTGCATGTTTTGGGACAAACGACAAAATCGGTACAGAGCCGATGACTTACCCTGGTGTAAAAACGGCGGCAAAGCTGTTTGGAATCCATCTGCTGCCCGTCAGGAGCTGCAATTGCGAAATGACAGAAGAGGGCATCCGCTACGCGGCACAGAATGAAACGATAAAAGGGCTGTATGTCATACCTGACTATCAGAATCCGACATCGCATACGATGTCTGTCGAGACGCGAGAAATGATTGCAAAAGTGGCAAAAGAAGAAAATCTGCTCATCATCGAGGACGGCATCAACAACCTTTTGTCAGAAAATCCGCTGCCCCCAATTGCGTCCTTTGCTCCAGAACAGACTGTGTATATCGCAAGCCTCTCCAAAACCGTCTGTCCGGGGCTTAGAACCGCTTTTATCCATGTTCCTGACCAGCTTCACGAAAAACTGGTGACAGCATTGTATTCCATGAATATTTCCATCTCGCCGCTGCTCGCAACAGTGTCTGCCGCATTGATTGAAGACGGCGCGGCTGACGAAATTCTGGCAGAGCGCAAAAAAGGCCTTACGGAACGCAATCAGATCGTCGATCAGATATTGGAGGGCTTTGTCATGCCAAGTGGGCTTACTTCCCCACTCCGCTCCGTGCAATTACCGGAATATTTTACCGGAAAAAGTTTTGAGCTCTGCGCAAAGCAAGCCGGAGTGGAAGTTTACGGCGCAGAGCGCTTTTTTGTCGGAAACAGGACACCCGAAAAAACAGTCCGAATAGCTGTGACTACGCCCCCATCTGCGGAAATCCTGACAGAGGGATTACAACGGCTGCGTGCGCTGCTGCTGCAGTAAGGATCTGCAGGAACTGCTTGTGTCTAATTGACTCCAATCATCTTTCTGACCACTGGTATTCTTTTAACAAGATGATATGCAGCGATTGTCAAAGCAAAACTTCCAATCCAGATCAGACCAACCTGTATGACAAACGCATCACATATCTGTATCACATAATATGCCAGTGCAACCAAAATAGACTGATGCAAAATATAAACCGGATAAGATGCGCGGTTCAGATAGTCTGTGAATCCCGATCTCCTGTCCAGATATTTCTTTCCGAAAACAAGTACTGCCAGAATGGAGAGCCATCCGACAAAGTTAATCCACAGATCCCCATAATACTTGAACTGATAATACAAAATCACTAAGGCTGCGCTGCCGATTCCCCACAGGACAGCCAGCCATTTCCTGTTTTTTTCAAGCGTTTCCATCACAGAATCATTGCTCAAAACATAGTATCCCAGCAGATACAATGCCATATCTTTTCCAACGCTGAAACCGCCGAAATTTCCCATATAATACATGATCCATACCGGAATAAACAAAAGCAATATCCTCCATACAGGCATCTTCTCCACCCTGCTGGCAACATTCTGACAGGGAACCAGCCGAAATATGGCAAGGGAAAGCAGTGAAATGAGAAACAGGAACAAAATGAACCAGAGGTGTCCTGGTGTAAATGCTCCGTCATAACCGCTGAAATCCGTCACATGCGTAAAAAAATATTTCCAATTTTCCACAAATCCGCCATCATACGCATCAAAGAATCTTCGGGCATATAACGTTTGAAACGGCACAAAGAAAAACGTCCCGCTGATAAACGGCACAAACAGCTTCTGAATGCGCTGCATAACAAACTCCTTATTGGAACGCCTTTCCAACGAAAATCTTGAACTCATTCCTGCAATGACAAACAGTATGGGCATAAACCATGGATTCACCAATACGATCAGAGTACTTAATATCTTGCTCTCTCCCAGCCATATATAAAACTTAGAGCCAAAATCATTCCATATCATAAATGTATGTACCGGAAACAGCAGCAATATTGTCAGATTGCGCAGATTATCTATGTAATGCTTTCTCATCTGTTTTCCCACTTTCCATCACTGATTCATGCCATGCGAACATCTGGCCTGTATCTCTCCAATAGTTCCAAAATGTTCGTATTGTAAATATTTTCCCCTAACAGGTCCCCGTTTGGGTTCACACAGATCGCCTGAATATCCATGGGATCTTCCTCATAAGGGCTGGTGTAGCTTTTATTCCCATCAAAGTATTCGCTCAGATATTTCAGCGCATTTCCACTGGGGAAAATAACATTTCCGTCTGACTGCCGGATTCCCATCGCTTCAAAGACTTCCATAATCTCAATCGTTCGGCGGTTATACGGATTGTCATGTTCCCTGCCGACAAGCCATGCCGGGTGAACGCACAGACGGATTTCCTGCCTCTTTAATTCCATTGCAAATGTCATAACCGGTTCCAACGGTATCGTCTCCTGATGAAACGCATCCGCCGAAATGCAAATATCGTTCACCCCGCACTGTACCAGCTTTCTGGCAGTCGCTTTAATTTTCGCCTGATCTTTGCTGAAAAATCCGTTTGTGATGAGCTGTCGCTTCGGAATGTTCATCTCCCTCGCCGCTGTATGCACCGCATACACCGTCTCAGGGTACAGCAGCGGTTCCCCGCCAAATGTCATGACTGAAGTGATATCGTATTTTCCTGCGACATCACGCACCAGCGCAGCCGCCGCTTCGGCATCAATGTGCTCTCCTGCGCCGCTGTGCTCCCCCTCCGAGCAATGTTTGCATCGCCCTGTACAGGCAAGCGTTACCACAAATTCGATACGGTTTAGATTTTTAACATATTGATTCATAGAATTTCCTTTCTGGTTCATTCGTAAAAACTGCATGCAGCCTGCGGATGAATCTTTCACAAGGACTCCTGCGATGCCTGATATAAGAAGCCGCCAAGCGGACAGCCAGCTTCCGGAATCGTCAGCACTCCCGACCTGACAGCAAACGCCCCAATCATTCCCACCGTATGAAACAGCAGCACCTTTGCGAGCACCGGACCAATTATCTCTTCCACGCTCCCGGGCGCATGGACGCGCATGACGGAAAGCGCACAGTCATACAGCGATTCAAACAGATTCGCGAATGAGACAATCTCTTCTCCCAAAATTGCCGCAATCGCGTCCCTTTGGTCTTTGCTGATCACAGGAACCAAAGCTACAGCATTCCCGCCCAGCACCTCATCCAGGCTATCAGCGATTTTTTCTCCATAGGAAGTATAACGGTTCCGCACAGGCAAAATGCCGTAATCCGCATAGGAAGCGGCGTAACCGGAACGGACGCCGCAGTAACCCGCAAAGGAGTCTGTTCTGTACGGATGGTCCTCTCCAAACTCATAAGTGCTCCCATAGCAAATATCGCCGCCCCAGTAAAGCCCGTTCTTTTGAAATTCCTCTTCCAGTCTGCCCTGAAAAAGCTTCCATCCTCCGCTTATCATCTCAAACAACAGATCCCACAAAAGCAGATTGTCCTCCAGTTCAGAGCCGATAAACTGTAATTTCCGCAGGTCAGGCAGCTTGTTCAGCCCGTCCTTTAGGATGCTCCCCACCTTAGGAACAGCAGATTTCTCCGCCATTCGGAAAAACTCTTCCATATATTCTTCCGTGAATATGACCAGGCGTGCCTGATATCTGCCGCCGGACAGGGCAGTGAGCAAACCATATTGTTCCAGAAGGGCTATTTCATCCTCCAGGTATACGCTTGCCACCCCCAATTCGATGGCAAGCTGTCTGATGGTCATAGGTGTGTGATATGTGCTGACCAGGACATTGCCCGGAAGTTTCCGTGCAAACAGGCGCTGATACTCCATATTGGCAGCTCCCTCAAAAATAATGAAAAAGTCAAATTTCACTGGCTGATAGCTTTTCGTTCCAAATTCTCTTTCCATGCTGATTCCTTCCTTCAATATTTTACGTGTCTTGAACAGATAGTATTTCACCATTTCGAGCGAAATATGGAGCCTGGATGCGGTTTCTGCACAGGAGCGTCCCTCAAAATAATAGGCGACAGTACATTCCCGATATTCCCTGGAAAGCAGGGCAAGCTCCCGGCGGAGCGTACAAAACTGCTCAGTCCGCAAAATGTCGCTGACAAAATCCTTTTCGTCTGCGGTCTCTTCACCCAGTTCCTCATAGTGAAGACGGCTTTTTTGTACAGATATTTCTTGTAGGTGTTGGCCGCAATCGCCCAGATATAGCCGAAGAAGGCATTGTCATCCCGAATTTTGTGTGCGCTGCTTAAGATGGCAAGAATAATATCCCCGGCCAGATCCTCCGCATCCTCCTTATGGGATACCCGCGAAAGTGCATAAGCGAAGATAGTCTTCATATTCTCTTCCACCAGCGCCGAAACTTTTTCCTGTTCCATAGTTCCCTCCGTAAATGGTAAAATGCAGTTCTTTGAAAGCTTTCACTTATATAGTACCGGATTCGAACCGACGGTTAATTGGAAAATGCATCCTTTTATACCCTTTTTGACAACCCAACTCCAGATGCTTGCCTGGTCAGCGCTCACCCGGTTTCCATAACCTCCCGCCTGTTCTGCCCTTTTTATATACAATGCCTGTGTCCAATATTTGATAGTAATAGCAAATTTCCGATTCTATCCCCCACGATTCCTGACCAGAAATTGATGCCTATGTCGGTGTATCCACATCATCCCACTCCGCATCTAAGAATCCTATCATCCAGTTCAGCGTCTTATGCCTTGCCTGTATCACACCGTGGTCGATTCCCGCTGGCCCTGTCATCCTATGGCATCTTGCATCCACTGCTGCCCAGTCCATCCGGAAAACCAGGTCCGCCTTATCCAGAATTTCCTTTTTGGAGCGCATCAATGTTTTTTCACAGAAATCCTCGATGGACGAAAACGCATCCGCGTGGATATTGCGCACCGTCAGCGGCACATCACAGATCGCAACCGGGTCCGTCCAGTCCGCGAGTCCCAGCACCCATTCCAGTGTATACAGATGCTCATAATTCCACGAATAGTCAATCATTGTTTTTTCTTCCGGGTCATCGTCCCGTATGTATGCAAGTTCTTCCGGTGTAAGGATTTCTTCTGGATTCGTGATCGCATAACAATCCATAACCCGTGCAATAAATTCCCGCGCCTGCGGCACATCCATATCCTCCTCGGGATTCAGCATTGACTCCGAGTACAGGGAAACGATCAGAAGGCCCAGCATTCTGCGCACGACCTCCTCCTTGCTTCTGATTGTAATCTCCTGGTCATCACCATTGACCGGAAGCTCCATCACATAGATTCCTCTGTCAAACAAATATTTCATGTTTTCATACCGGCGTGTTTTCTGTCTGTCCGTACAGTCCGCCAAACGCTTCGGGTTCTCATCCAGCGTAAACGGGAAATACGTCTCCACCTCGCTGCTTCCGTCACCCGCCAGAATCACCCTGTTCTCCTTATTCAGCGCAACCGTTCCCCGCTCCACAACAAGAACACTGTCCAGCGACTGCATTGCATCCTGCACGATACTGATAATCTGCTGCAGTTCCTTGCGCAAGTCCGCATGTTCATCCTTCGCTTCCGCCATAACAGAGACAAATGCCCCCGCCTGCTGAATGTAGTGGCACAGATTGATCTTAATGTCGTCCTCCGCGTCTTCTATGCTGGCAAAAAAACCTTGTACTGCTTTCTTATGCTCCTGTACAAAAGTCTCTGCCTCCTCTCCCATAGAGCGCAATACGATCAGCACCTCGAACCTGCAGTTCTGACTGGCAAACGACAATAAATACCCACTCTCCTGCCTCGGCAGCCCGAAACAGTCACTCAGGGTATTTCTGATCTTATCCAGATCATTTTCCCTGCAGAATAATGCGATAAACTCTCTTTGCTCCTCATTTTGCTTTCTTTCCATATCCCAATTCTCCTTATCTAAATCCTGATCGTCTTCCCCCTGTTTATTATACTACACCTATTCCCAGTTATCTATCACAATTTGTTTTAATCAATACAACATAATTTGTCTGATTTCCAGAGACAAAATTTCTTGGAGTATGCTATAATAAAACCAAACAATGATCCATTCTGAAAGGAGACAGCCACATGCTTAACTTTGAAAAAGCCACGCCGGAAGAAACCGGTATTCCCAGTGAATGTATTGTCCGCTTTACAGACAGACTGCAAAGACGACAGATTCCCATGCACAGCCTTCTTCTCATGCGTCATGACAAGCTGGTTTTTGAGGGATATTATGCCCCCTGCACTGCAGACAGCCTGCACCGCATGTTTTCCATCACCAAGAGCTTCACCTCCATCGCAATCGGCCTGCTTGTCGATGAAGGGAAAATTTCGCTGGAAGATCCTATTGTGCAGTACTTTCCCGAAAAACTGCCTGACCAGGAAAACATACACCCATGGATTGCCCAAATGACCATCAAGGACATGCTGATGATGCGCTCCTGCCATGCATCCACCACATACAAACTTGACATGTCGTCCGACTGGGTAGCCAGCTTCTTTACCGTACAGCCCACGCATCTGCCCGGAACCCTGTTTCACTATGACACATCGGCGGCACATACGCTCTGTGCCCTGGTGGAAAAGCTGACTGGACGCGACATGCTTGATTATATGAAGGAAAAACTTCATGTACTCGGATTCTCAGAAGAATCGTATCTGATCAAAGATCCCTCTGGGGTATCGATGGGCGGCAGCGGTCTGGTTGCGCTTCCGTCAGATCTGATGAAATTCGGCTATTTGATCGCACACAAGGGACTTGTTCTCGGCGAGCAGCTCCTGTCGCCCTCCTATATCAATCTGGCAGTATCTCCGTTAACTGCAAACTGTGTGCCAGCCCCGCTTCCAAGCGAGGCACAGGGGTATGGACTGCAGTTCTGGCGCAATGAAAGAAACGGGTTTACCTGTTACGGCATGGGCGGACAGCTCATCATCTTCCTGCCTGATTACGACCTCATCTGTGTGACCACAGCGGATACACAGAACATACAGGGCGGCAACCAGCAGATTTACGACGCGCTGTACGAAGAAGTTCTTCCTCACATACAGGAATCCGCACTCCCATCTCACCAGGAAGCGGAACAACGCCTTCGCAACACACTTGCCTCCCTCGCGGTCAAGCCCCTGGAAAGTGCTGCCACACCAGCGAACGTTTCTGAAATCAACGGCAAAGTATTCCATGTACAGACCGAAGCGTCTGATTTCCAAAATTTCAGCGTCCGTTTCCGCGAAGATGCCGGCACGCTGTCCTTTACTTATAAACATGCAGCCTATGATGTCGACTTTGGCCTCGAAAAAATGCAGACAGGCGTTTTTCCAGTCTATAACCTGCAGTATGCCGCGAGCGGCGCATGGCTGTTCGACGGAACCTTCCTCATCAAGGCGCATATTATTGACGCATACGTCGGAAGTGTGCAGTTCCAGCTGTCCTTCCATGGCGAAGAACTGACTATCTTCATGACCAAAAAAGAAGAAAGTCTGTTTCACGAGTTTCAAGGGCATCTTTCCTGCAAAGCACTATCATAATGCATCTGCCCCCAACAGAAAAAGCAGTGAACACTGATATTTTTAATCCCTGTTCACTGCTTATCCTTTACAGCTGCAAAAGCCCTGGTCTGCTGCTCCTGAAAGCGGAGATTCAAATCCCTTTTCCTATAGTTCTAATACAAGCTGTCTATTTCCACATCAGTCAATACCTCTTCAATCTCACCGTAAACACTGTCCGCACACCGGGTTCGCTTTCCAGCACAATATCGCCGCCCATCCGGTTTGCAAGATTTCTGGCAATCGTGAGTCCCAGACCGTTTCCCTGAATGCTGCGGTTGCGGGAATCTTCCATTGTGAAAAGTCTTTCGAACACGCTGGCCGCAAACTGTCTTTCGATTCCCTTTCCCCTGTCCACAACATCTATGCAGACCTCGTCGTTCTCCTCCCGCAGAAAAAATCCCATATATTTCCCGTCACTGCCATAGCGTATGGCATTCGAAAGAAGATTACTCAGAATTCTTCCAATCGCCTCTCTGTCGCCCAGCACAAAAATTGTCTGCTCCGGAATGGAAATCTCCACCTCGAAATCCTTCTGAATCAGGAGCTCATAAAAACCAAGCACATTCTCGCGGCACAACTCATTGATGTTAATTTTTTCCATCGCTATCTTTTTATCGCCAGCCTCCAGTTTCGCCAACGTAAAAAACTGGTCAATCAGCTCCATCACCTGCTTTGCCTTCGCTTCCACCTTCTGCAGCGTCTCGTCCTCGTAATTGCCCTGCAGGCAGGGGGCATCTTCAGAGCAGGATGGTGCGGGATTCGCGTTCTGTGCATTTCGCAGCCGCATAATCTCCAGATACCCCATAATAACCGTCAGCGGCGTCTTGATATCATGTGAGATATTCGCAAGCATTTTCTTATAGGCTATTTCCTGTTTCCTGAAATCCGCCTTCATTTTCTGCCGGTCCAATAGCAGCAGGTTAATCTGCCCGCACAGCTCCATCAGTACTTTGTCATCCGTGAAAACCATAACCTGTTCATCACTGTCATTTTTCAGGATGTCCGACAGCTTATCACTGATTTCCTTCAGTTTTGTCCGTGTACCGTTCATTTCACATCCCCCAGCCTGTATCCGATTCCCCACACCGTAACGACATACTTTGGCTCGCGGGGATTGTCCTCAATCTTGTTGCGCAGTCTGCTGATATGGACATTGACCGCATTTTCATCTCCCAGATAGGCATCATTCCATACCAGCGAATACATCTGTTCTTTTGTGTAGACTTTTTTCGGATTTCTCATCAGCAGCTTCAAAATCTCAAACTCTTTGACCGTCAACTCGATTTTCTCTCCGTTTTTCAGTACGGAATAATCACTTGTGTTGAGCACAAGCTCTCCTTTTGTGATGATATCCTCCTCCGCAGACGTGCTGGCAGCATACTGCGTGCTTCTCCTGATATTCGCCTTGATTCTGGCAAGCACCTCCGTGACCGAAAACGGTTTAGTGACATAGTCGTCCGCCCCGAGCCCCAGCCCCAGTGTCTTGTCCGAATCCGTGTCCTTTGCGGAGAGAATCATGATTGGCACTGTGCTGGACGCTCTTATGGTTTTCATGACCTCCATTCCGCTGAGCCTGGGAATCATCAGGTCCAGCAGTACGATACTGTACTCGTCTGCAAAAAACTTTTCACAGGCGCTTTCCCCGTCATAGGCGGTGACTACCTCAAAATTTTCTGTCATAAGAAAGTTCTTCAGCATTTCGCTGATTTCTGTGTCGTCCTCAATTAATAGTATCTTCATCGCACATTATTCCTCCAACTGTTTTGTATCATCTGCCATTACAACCCATTTGACATTGTTTTATACAATTCTACCACAGATTACATCCTCCCGCCAGATTTTTAATCGCCGCTTCCTTTCACGCTTTTATTAACTGACAAACTAAAGAAAAACCGCAAAGGTTCTGTTACCTTTACGGTTGTATTTTTTCTTTCACCAGTTTTTCATGGTAAAAATAATTGACGTAATCTAATCCCAGTTCATCACAATATGTAGTGAGCAAATCAGCCAATGTATTCCAACAAGTACTATCTTTCTCTAGATAAATTGCTTCATATTTCTCTTTTAAGTCTGGATAATGCATATTGACATAAGAAAGGATACTGCTTTTATATTCCCCTCTCAGATTCAGATTTTCAAACCAGTATTCACATACAGTTTCCTTCGTACAGTCAATTATATCTTTCCATTCTGTGATATATGGAAAAATAGGTGACATAAATAAAACTGTATGAATTCCTGCATTATGTAATTTCTCTATCGCACAGAGCCTGTCCTTTATGGAACTGCCTCTATCCATATCTGCCCTAAAAGCATCATTTAAAGTGTTGATTGAAAAAGCTACTTTAAGGTTGGATATCCTTTTCAGCAATTCTATATCCCTCAAAATAAGTGTAGATTTTGTTGAAATCGTAATTTGGCAATCTGCGTTTACAAGCTGCTCTAATATCTTCTTTGTGATACCATATTTCTCCTCAAAAGAATTATAACAATCTGTTACAGACGACATAAAGACAGATTTTCCTTTTATTCTCTCCAAATTAATCGGTTTTTCACATTGTTTTATGTCTATAAATTTTCCCCACTCTTCTCTATGCCCTGTAAATCTTTTCATATATCTTGCATAGCAATATTTGCAGGCATGTGTACAACCGACATAGGGATTTATTACGTAATCACTTGCTGGCAAATTAGACTTCGTCAAATAATCCTTCACCTTTATTTCTTGCCCTACCATGTTCATCTACTGAACCGCACCTCCATGAAAATAGCATTCATAAATTTTTTCATCCAAATAATAAATATCTTCATATCCCTGAAACCAGACAAATTCACCGTCTACTTTACAGTGATAATGATAATCGCCCTTTGTATAGATTCTTGGCCCCCTATATGGAAAATTTTCTGTAACCTGGAGCAAAACCTCTTTCAAAAATCTGTTGTTAAAATTACTCCCTATAACCCGGCCAGTATAATTCATGCACCAAATAGGATTATCGCAAAACCATACTGCTTCTTCACCGGCAAATTTTTCACCGCCTAAATAAGTATCATAATATCGATACTCCTTTTCTGCATAACAAAAATCCGTGGATTTCACCCGTGAAGACTGTACTCTGTTTTCATTGATTGGATAAGTATTCTTTTTTGCGGAAACCAAAAAAGAAACAGTTTTATGGATGTCAATGTCTGCACCCTTGCATAACAAAGCATTGCATTCGTCATCATCTTTCACGATTCTGTCAATCGTAACACCATATAATTCACTTAACAATATTAGTCCGTTCAATTCCGGGATTGCCTGTCCGTTTTCCCATTTGCTTACAGTTTGCCTTGCTATCCCGATTTTATCGGCCAGCTGTTCCTGTGAATAACCATTCTTTTTTCTAAGCATCTGCAATTTTTCTTCTAAATTCATATATGTCCCTCCCCACAAATGACATTATATATGTTTTTTATACGAAAAACCACCACGAAAAGCAGGCAGTTATGCCACTCTTAATAAGCAGGCGCGAATCGTCCAAAGCGATTCTGCGCCTGCTTAGCAATATCGGAAAGGCAATCTCCCAGTCCAAAATCTATTCTTCACTCGGGAACTGTCAACAAATGATTCCCTATAGCAAATCTTTCGTTTCCACATTGTAGACAGATAAATAGGCCGACAATACTGAAAGCACAAATAATATCACGAAAAACGGTAAATTATTGGCCAGTCTTACCGATCCTACATTCCCCTGTGTAAAACAGACAATGACAACACACGTTATGATTGTCGCTTTTGAGGACTTCAATTGCAAGCCAATCGGCAGGGCAATGTAAGAAATGCTCACCATCGCAGCCGAGCGAATCAGGATATCCAACCAGAACGACAGCCCCCCAAACGAAATATCTGCAGTCGATACCCCCGTGAAAGAACCCGTCCATACCAGAATCACGTAAATCGACAACTTGCTGATAATCATCGCGATGAAGTTAAAAATCCACACCGCAGCCATCTGGGACAATAAAATTTTCTTCCGTTTAATCGGGTAGGAAAACATCAGATGCATGGTCCTTTTTGTATAAGCACCTACAATGAAGGACGCGAGCATAATCCCGGTAAAAACAATATATACGATGTCAACAAATAGCTCCACAGTCGTTCCCATAATACCTTTCCCATACAGATACACTGCATCGACTTCATCGGCTGAGCCCACCAGCTCCCCTGCGATCGACACAATAAGAATCGCAATGACAGCTGTCGTAATCACCGCATTCCGGATGTATTTTAAGACATTGTTTTTCTTCCATTCCATTCTAATCAGTTTCATCATAATCCGCTTCCCTCCCCTGTCACTTTCAGGAAATAATCCTCCAGGCTCTCCGATTTTCTGCCGATAAACTGAATCGCTATATCGTTCAGCGCAAGAGTCTTTGACAGCACGCCCGTGTCAGCCCCATCGTCATAAATGCGGATCGTACTCCCGTCAACCACCTTAAAATTCTTCAGTTCCAGCTTGTCAGCCAGGACATACGACGCCTTTTTCGTATCCTCCACTGCAAGTTCAATGTACGCCGTATTCTTCTCAGAAATCTCCTGCATGGAAATCTCTTTCCTGAGCGTTCCATGGTCAATGACACCGATCGTATCCGCAATGCTCTCCACCTCCGAAAGAATGTGACTGGATAGGATAATCGTGATTCCATATTCCGCACACAGCATTTGAAACAAATCCCGAAGCTGTTTCATTCCCGCCGGATCCAGCCCATTCGTCGGCTCATCGAGAACCAGCAGTTCTGGTCTGCACAGGATGGCGCGGGCGATTCCCAATCGCTGCTTCATTCCCAGGGAATACCGTCTCACCTGCTGATTTCCAGCCTCGAGCAGTCCGAGCATTTCTAGGGCATGATCCACACTGTCCGGCACATAATACCCCATATATTCACAGTGCAGCTGCAGATTCTCCCGTCCGCTCATATGCTCATAAAAGCACGGAAACTCGATAATACTCCCCATTCGCTTTAACACCTCGTAGGACGTCGGCGTCAGTGTTTCCCCAAACAGCTCCACCGTCCCAAAAGTCGGCTTCCAGAGATTGGTGAGCATCTTCATCACCGTCGTCTTTCCCGCGCCGTTCGGGCCAAGAAATCCATAGATTTCTCCCTTTTTCACATGGATATTGACCTCCTTCACAATCTCCCTGCCATCAACGATTTTCGTCAACTGATTCGTCTGTACGATGTATTCCGATTTCATATTTTTCACTGGCATATTCTCTGCCTCCTCTCTGAAAACCATTATAGCAGTGCGCTTTTTCAAAACTGTTGCCTAATTCTTACGAATTTCTTTCGAACAATTAAAAAACTTCCTACACGACGGCTTCCACAATCCCCGTAATACCCCTATTGATAAGCTATTGTTCCAAGCTGAATGTGATCCTTTTTCCACAATATATCATTGCAGCAAAGATCTGTAAACAATATCACCTGTTCCTGACCTTCCTGCACAAAAACACCACCAGCCCAACCAGCAGCATCAGATAAAAACTGACTCCCCGCGTGATGCAAACCGACACCACCAGATAATTTCCGACAAAGATATTTTGAAACACACGCCGGTACATTGCCTCCGTAATCCCCTGCGCGCCGGGAATCGGCAGCATGTCCACCGCAATGTAGACCGCTGCCTGCACCAGCACAACATCCAGCATCGCCACACCAGAGAGCCCCAGACCGCGATACACTGCGTATGTCAGCACGAACACACTCAACCGCTGTAAAAAAGTGCCCGCAATCGTCATTCCAATCAGCCTTTTATGCCCCCGCAGAAATGTAACGGTCTCCTGATAGCCGGACAAAAACTGCTCCACGTTCTCCCTTCGGGCTTCCGTCCTCCTCCACAAACGAAAATGTACCATAATATTTTCAATTTGATAATAACACTTCCTGATTGTCCCCTGCGAGAACATGACCATGAGCAGCACGACCACCAACACGACATTCAAACATAATCCCAAAAAATATAACCCATAATACGCCTGCAGATAATTTCTCAGCGGAGCACCCCAAAACAGCAGTATTCCAATCCCAATCAGCACAAGAACCAATTTATAGATAATGGCAACTGTCATCAGAACAACAGAAGCCGCCGACAGGGAATTCCCATCGCGCTTCATATAATACAGCTGCATCGGCTGCCCTCCCGTCGCAGAAGGCGTGATTCCTGAAAAGAAAAAACCAACAAACGAATACGAGATACAGCGCGGCAAAGTTGTCCGCTCCCCGATTCCCTTTAGCAGATAACAGATCATGCACCCTTCCCCAGCCACAAAAAAGACTGCAAGAAAAACAGATGCCGCCAAATACTCCCGCGACATCTGCCCGACCGCATCCGCAATCTCCGCAAAATTCTGATTCCGAAAAACGCTCTGGAAAGTCAGTGCCATAACGACGGCAAAAATACCTGCATTCACAATCAGCCTGCGGACATTTTTCTTATTCATACGCGGCAACTCCCTCTGGTTTCCTGCCTGGAATACCGACTGCAATCTCACACAATTCCCCCTCAAATATCACGCGCATCTGCTCATACGCACAGAAATCCTTTGGTGTTACAAGGGAAAAATGCTTCTCTGAAATCCGAATTCCATTTTCCTGCAAAATCCTTGCAATATACGAGGAACAAGTGTACTGATTCCTAATAAAAAACGGGATACCAAACAAAATGAAAGGCAGTCCTATCACTGCGTAGTGTATATGAAACCGTCTCTGGTAATCCTCCTGCAGCTGTCTCATAATCCCCTCTTTCTGCGCGTCGGTACACTCCAGCTCACAGATGCGGTAAAAGGCTGATGGAAATGTATGTAAAATCCTGTCCTTATCCTCCTTCTCAAATCCTGCCAAAACCGGAACCGCCGGATTGCGCCTTCCCACACTGTACGCCTCTTTCAACTCCGCGTCCGACGCAATCACGACATGGATATATCGCTGCTTCAAAAATCCCCGTATCAGCGCCGCAAAAAATCCCGGCGTATCCACCAGGGCAATATAAATATGTGCCATACTCCCTCTCCTCCTATGTACTATTGGAACTGATAAATCTTCCTCGCAAGCCGGTAGCCGCTTACCGTGGCAAGCTTTCCCAGCTTTCCCGGAAGATTCGTAAAACCGCTGAGTTTCGTATAGCGCAGTCGGTAATACAATCCGGGATTACTCCTTTTGATATCCGACCAAAGTTCATAATGCCTGGTCCGCGCCTTCTCGTCGCCCCTGAGCAGCAGATGAATCGAAGAAATCGCCATCATAATCGAGATATTGCGGCACATATAATTTGCAAGCTTCGGATACTTCCTCTTTACCTGGTTCAAATCCACGCTCTCCGCCACCATCTTTGTCACTTTAATCTGCTGTTCAATCCGCGCAATCAGCACCTTCTCATTCACAGACTGGTCTTCCCGTCCCAAATAATACTGATAAAGATTGCGGTTCATGTAATAAAGCGTTTCCACATACGGCAGCGGACAGTACGCAAACAGATTGTCCACATAAAATGTGTGCTCCGGTAATACGATCTTTGATTTTCTAAGAATGTCCGTTCGATAGACAAGCGCGTGCATCACCAGGTACTGTGACGGCCAGAATGCACCGATCTGATCCCATGTGCAGACTTTATCAGCCGGAAAAACGTTCCTGTAATGGATCGTCTTTTCTGTTTTTTGCTCCAGATGATTGTATGTATAATCACAGATCAGCAGATCGGGGCCAAATCCCTCTTTGCACCACCCCTCTATTTTCTTCAAGAGCTTTAAATATGCATCTTTCTCCAGCCAGTCATCGGAGTCCACAACCTTAAAATACATTCCTGATGCAAGCGCAAGTCCTGTGTTGACGCCGGAGCCGTGTCCTCCGTTTTCCTTGTGCACCACAGTCACGATATCCGGAAACTGCCTGGCATAGCGCTCTGCAATCTCCCCCGTTTGGTCCGTGGAACCATCATTGACAATAATGACCTCCACCATTTCCCCGCCGACAATCAAGGAGTCGACGCAGCGCTCCAGATACTGCTCTGAATTAAAACAAGGCACAGTGATCGTTAAATATTTCATAGAAATCCCCTTCCTTTTCTGAATTCTATAAAACATTATAACGGCTGTACCTTTCAAAACCCTTGACTAATTCTTACTATTTTCTTAACTGACACGAAATAATTCTTTAAGGAGTCTCATAACTGCGAACTTCCCTGATTGCCTGCGGTATCATGCGCTGTATATTTCATATGCAGTTTTTTTACTGCATATGCCCTGATATCCTCATTGCAGTCATACTGCATCTCTTCGAGCAGTTCGCACGTCAGCATCCGCCTGCGCCCCATCTGCTTGACGATATGCTCTCTGCAGAAAGAACACAATGTATTCTGATACATATACAGCAATAGTTCGTTGGGCTTTCCCTTTCCCGGCTCCTCAAACAAGTCTATAATGTCGCTAAAGGCCCCATGCCACCCAGTATCCCAATAAGTTATTGGGATCTGCTCTACTGCACTTGCCAAAATCTCCTTATCGCAGGTCTCATAATTTTTTGCCAGCATGGATACTGCCTCGGCTGTATGTGTTTCTTTTTGCAAAAGTTCCAGTGCATGCGCCCGCACTTTCCTGTCCCTCCTGTAACCCAGAGCAGTAAAAGCCCATTCAGAAAGCTCCGAATGTTCTGACCTGGAATCCGCAAGCAGCAGCGACGGATCCAATGTCCACGCACATTCCTTTTTTGCCAGCATCCGCAGGATCTGACAGCGGATATCCCAGTCTTTTTCCTCTTTATAGTATGCAGCAAGCCGCACGACCTCCTGCTCCTTATTCCGCTTCATCCACCCGCATGCCAGCAGCAGGGCCCACTCTCTTCCCGGCCTCTTGCCAATTTTCAACAGATGATAGACTTCCTCTGCCGTTTGGGGCTCTTCTATTTTCTGTTTTCTCCACTCTGCCCTCATATTCTGACATTCTTCCAGCAAGTGCGCATATGTTTTCATGTAATCCTCTGCGTCAGCGCGATACAGCAGCTTATGTATCGTTTTTTTTCCCAGACATTCCTCACTGACATGCTGGAACCAGTCAAAATGCTCAACCGTAAGCAACGGATTCTCCTCGCCCAAAATACACAGATCCCTGACAATCTTCCGATAAATCCTTTCTCTTCGCCTGTGGTCGTCAAAGCACAGACTCACCAAAGTAACACACAGTGATTGAAAATTGTCCCTCTCCGAAAACAGACGATTCTGATCCGGGTCGTACTCATCCAGTGAAACCAGTAAAAAACGATAACAGGCTATTAATATCTTCCAGGCCCGCCTGACTCCATCCGACACAAAATACGCCAGAAGCTCGCAGTCCTGATGAAACTCCCAGCCGCTTGAATGGATGCTATGAAACAGCCGCTTTTCTATCACATCAAGAAAGGGTGTCACATCTGGAAATTCTGTGATTAATTCATACAGATAGACGCTCCTGCACCCTTCACACTGCGCGTCGTACGCCATATCGCGGGAACACCCCCATAGGACAAGCGGTAAAAATTTTTCTTTCTCCGCGTCCTGCATCTTCTTTAACGCCGCAACACAGCTTCCCAGACCGCGCTGCATGTCATATTTGAACTCCTTTTTTGTCATATTCTATCTCTTTTTCTTTCCCTGATATTGTATACCATAAATACGATCTTTTTCTATGTCGTCAGGCATTTCCTCTGCCAGAATCAGATGGGGTATGAACAGCATTAAGGTCCTTCTATCATAGGCAAGCTCTTTTCCAGCATTCAGTTTTTATACCTATCACTAAATTATTTGTTTCGACTCAGCCGATACAGACTTTTAATTGGGGAAACATTTTTTGAAATCTAATAATTGTGACGGACACCCCACCTATCGGGAACTTATTTCTACCAACGATAGTGATATTCCAGAATGTAGACAAGTCCTTGATCAGGAAAGATATGGACTGCAATAAAAAATGCAGGAGATGGGACTTGAACCCACACGGTATTGCTACCACAGGCACCTGAAGCCTGCGCGTCTGCCAATTCCACCACTCCTGCGAACAAGATATATATTATCGTATTTTGAATCAAATGTCAACTATTTTTTCAAAAAAATACAAAATATTATTTTTTGCTAATTACCTCAATGACAATTTCCTCACAAAATAAATTGTTACAATTATATTAATAAATTGTTAGAATCGTAAACAAAAACTACGATTTCTTGCCAATTAAGGCAGCATAGGATATACTAATACAATACCCTATAATTTGCATTTACTTATTACGCATAAAACCGAGGTGACAATATATGAAAAAAACTACAATCAATGCAATACTAATGTCTATCATAACCCTTATGTCTGTCTCGATCTGCTTTCTTATTTTCTGTATCGTGACCAGGCCTCGCTACGTAATTGTCAATGAGCCCGAAACAGCTTTGATTACAGAAGCTTCCAATCTCTCTGAAGACCCACAATTGTCAGAAGATACCACCAGCAGTCATACAGAGACACCCGTTGAGGAACCGCCTGCCAACACAATGCACGGGAAGGCATCAACACGAGTAAACATCCGAGACGCTGCTTCTGCGGATGCGCGGGTGCTCTACACAGTGGATGAAGGGACCACTTTTGATATCATCGAGATACAGGACAACGGTTGGAGCAAGATTTTATACGAAGGTTCAGAAGCATATATTTCCTCCAGCTATGTAATCATCACAAATGAATAAGCCGCTCTCATACATCTTTCTTATCTGCTGCCCTTCTCCTTGCCCTGAGCTGCACCACAATCCCTCGCTGTTTCAATAGTTCTCCATGATATTTATCCTTATAGTACTCGTATGCCCTTTTGTAATTGTATCCATATTCTGCAATTTTGCGGAGGACAACATTCATCTCAGCCCCCACAAATATGATGTTCATTGTGCCATAGAGCCATAAAATGAATACTACAACGGTTGCAAGACTTCCATATGTAACAGAATAATTAGCAAAATTGCTAATATAAAAGGAAAACACCCACGAGTAAACCAGCCATGCGATCGTAGAAAACAATGCACCCAAAAATTCATAACGAATCTTTGATCTCCTGTTGGGAACATTCATATAAATTAACAAGAAAAAAACGATCAAAAAAATAAGCATACACAAATATTTTCCATAGCGGAACAAGTTAGAAAAGACAGCCATGCCTGGCACAAATTGAAGCAGCCAGTTAAAAATATTGTTGCCCAACACAATCAGAACCATCATAAGCCCGATCGCAGCGAAAAAAATCACCACATAAGAGACTGCGAGCGCATACAAAAGCGGCATTCCTCTTGTCTCCCGGATTCCGTACACTGCATTCATACCAATGATCACTGCATACACACCCTTAGATGCACAGAAAAGCATCACAATAATGGTAAAGGACTTCATCATAGTAGTGCTCTCTTCATATGCTTCTGCCAGAATTTGATTCAAGAGCGGTGTAAACCCTTCTGGAATAATCGTCAGCAGATATTGGGTAAAACGCCCTGTATCGATTGGCAGATAACTAAAAATCGAGATACAGTACATTGCCATCGGAAACAATGACATCAGCAAAAATAAGGCCGCGTGCCCTGCAAAGGAGGACACGTGGTCATATCTTACTTTCGCCATAAAACTGTATGCTATTTCATATATTGTTTTAATATCTTTTCTGGTTATTCTTCTCTTTTTATTATGCATTGACTATGCTGTTCCTTTTCTCTTGCCTTTTTGAATAGCTTCTATTTTCATTTTATCAGGAATGATACAGCACTTCTGGTTCACATTCCAACGCCCTTGCAAGCTTTCGTACGAGCTTCTCTGGCTGTCTAGTCAAATCACAGAAAGAAGCTTCACAATTTCTCACAGCTGATACACTGTACCCCATCCGCTCTGCAATCTGCTGTCTTGATTTGCCTAGCTCCAAACGCCGCATTTTCACCGGAGATATTTTAGCAAATCTGATGTATATATTTCTTCCGTCGTAATTTACAGTGTTAACCAGCTGAACAATCTCCCCGGAATTTCCCATCGTGTCTTTGTCAACCTTATATATTGACGTAATTGCCGTCATCATCTTTTTCACAATCTTTTCATCATCGTAGTGCCCCAAATTCTCCATCGGTATGTACAAATCAATATATATCGCCGTGAGCTCTTTGACTTGTTCCTCGTCAAGCTTCAAGATATAATTATTTTCTTTTGCCTCATTATACAAAGACAAAATTTTACTCCAAAACGCATCCTTATCAAATCCCGACATTTCTATCCCCCAATATAACTCCTTATTCATATACAACTAATATATAGCTTAATTATACAACATATGTAAAATACTGTCAATCAATATCTCCTTTTTGATGCAAATTGTGTGACATTTTATCCTGTTTCATCATATATTTATAAATTGTCAGAATTTTAGTTATTGACGCCTTCCTTGTATATTGCTATAATGTAAATGAACAAAATAGTTTTAAACATACGAATTAGTTGTTTTAGGCAATGAATTCATTAGAGTTATGGAAGGAGTTTTTATGAGTGTATTTAATGATGACCGTTCAACGTTAAACGGGACAGCTGCCGCCTTTGACTCAGATCTTTCTGGCACTGGTTTTGATGCTGCTCTGCAGAAAGCTTTTGATGCTGGCATGAATCTTGATGAGATCATGTACACTGTCTTTGCGCATACTGACAGAGTCGTGAAGCGATATGTTGTACAATATCAATTAAAAAAAGCAGCAAACAGAGATAAATAATTTTCAATTTTTACTTGCTTTTTATGCTATTGTGTAGTATAATGTATTTCGTCAGTGAGTAAATGACTTTTATGAGCTGACTGAAGGGGCATAGTTCAACGGTAGAACAGCGGTCTCCAAAACCGTCAATGCGAGTTCGATTCTTGCTGCCCCTGCTATTTTAGAAAATACCTATAAACCTATTATTTAAAGGGTTTGTAGGTATTTTTTGTTATTTGACATACCCTATTTTCATGTTATAATTCAGAACGTAGGTTCTGAATTATCCATTTGAATCCGATGTATTTCGATCTAATCCGAACTAAACTTGTCACAAAAGACTACCTGTGACAACTTTACTTATAACAGATAAATAGTGGAACTAATAAAGGAGGAGTTTATGAAAAAGAAAGAAATTATTTTACCTACTTTACCATATGGTGAGGGAAATTTTTCTTGGATGGATAAGGAACATACAAGAATTAGATTTAGAAAAAAATAAACGGGAAATGTAAATCTGTGACTGGACGTACTGTTCAGGAATGCAATAAAAAGATGAAGGTTGTTGAATCTGCTAGAGCGTGTTTGAAAAGAAAAAGAACGACAGCTTAGGAATCCCCAAAACAATGCTCTTACTTTAGCTCAATCTGCTTTAAATTGGATGGATACTTTTAAAAGACCTACTTTAAAAGGTAAAGCTTATGACACAATGGAATCCACATATAATAGTCAAATTAAAACTGCACCTTTTGCAGATTATCAAATATCGACTATAATGGATACTGATATTCAACATTATCTTGAAGATCTTACAAATGTTCAACATAAGTCGTTATCCACAGTTAAAAAACTCATTCATTTTTTTCCAATATTTTGCGTTCATTTACAAGACAAGGCCATATGAAAATCCTATGGTTAACGTAAAAATGCCTAAGCCTCAAAATAATATAACCTTAGACACTTATGGTAATATAAATAATGTAGAAGAGGTTTATGGTTTAAGTAAAGAATATGAAATTATGAATGATGATGAAATAACAAAATTTATATACTTTGCTACCGTACCTCGTATACAAGGGGTACAGGGTTACAGACATGGATGGGGATTAGTTTTCATGCTTTGGACGTTTATTTGAAATGGTGAAGCTTTGGGTCTTCAGTGGAAAGATATTGATTTTGATAATAAAACTGCTTTAGTATATAAATCATTCAGTCGTATAGTTGATAGAGAAAACAGCACGGAAAATGATAGAAAATATAAATGGGCTTTATCTACAGTTAAGTCTGCTAAAAGTGTACGAAAATTTTATTTGTCAGAACAAGCCATTTATGCTTTAAAAAATACAGAAAAATTAAGAACCCTAAATCTGAAAATGATTTTATTTTTCAGACTGAAAATAAGCTTCCCATCAACAACAGTAATCTAAATTTAACAATGAAAAAAATATTAAATAATGCGGGTATTGATAAACATATTACTATACATGGTCTAAGGCACACTGGAATAAGTTATTACAAAAATGGCGGGACATTCTAATTCTAAAATAACAGAAGATGTATATTGGTTGTTATTTTGTGATGATTTAACAATACCTTATTTAGGACTTGCTGGCTACTGCTTTTTATTTACAATAAAGAGAAACCGCACCACAGCCTTGGCAGGCCATTGCGCAGCGATTTTGTTCAACTAGCGCCTCCTTGTTCTGAGCTAACTGTCCCAGATAGGTCAGCTTGTACTATGTCATATCTTTTTATTTTCACATCGCATCCTCTCTTATGTATTTAAATTTTATACATCCTATTATATACTTTATAAAGTATATTGCAAAAATTGTATTATCAAAAATATAATCTATATAGTATATTTATTTATTCTATAATATATGTTAAAGTATATATTGTAGAGAATATATACTAACTAATGAAAAGGAACGTCAATATGTTAAAACACAAAAACGGAATTAATTACGTAATAGGTTAACACCTAAAGCATGGAATAA
>CAMWXE010000075.1 GCA_947178145.1 uncultured Lachnospiraceae bacterium
CTCTTCGTATTCCTCTGCCTCATACTCCTGCTGTTCTTCGTATTCCTCTTCCTCGTACTCTACCTGTTCTTCGTATTCCGCTTCCTCATACTCTACCTGTTCTTCGTACTCCTGTGTCTCATACTCCTGCTGTTCCTCGTTCACGTCCGTCCCGCACGCTTGCCGCTCCTCATATTCCTCTGTGTACTCCTGCATTTCCGCCGGGAAATACTCGCCAAATACAGCTTCCTGACTTGAATACGCGACAATATATTCATCCGCTTCCTCAAACTTGGCGTTGGTATCAGGCGCATTCTGTTCCGCCTGATCTTCCGCACTCTCGTCTTCATAAAAATCTTCTGTATAAAAATCTTCTATATATTGATCAGTATGTTTCCCTGCTTTTCTTTTGTTTTTGCCATGCATGCCCAATACTTTCTTTTTCTTCATCCTGTTTCCGCCGCCAGGCCTCCTCCTTTTCCTGATTAGAGTGTCACTATTACTTAATAATTACGTAACAATTATAACAGAGCATACAAAATCCCTCAACACCTTTTCTATAAAAACAAGATACAATTTCTGGTATCGTTATAGGTAAAATACCACAATGCCCGCTATAATACAGACAATTCCAACCATCTTTCTGGCATGGATTCTCTCGCCAAAAGCAAAATAGCCAAGTATCAGCACAAAAACATTCCCCATAGACTCAATGACTGGCCCATTCTTGTAATCCATACCGCTGTAGGCATACACTGTCAGGAGCATTGAGACAAACAAAAGACCATAACCGCCAGCCACATACCGATTCAGATATTCTTTTACCACTGTGTGGTATGTATTTAGAGTACTTTTCTTCAATAAAACCTGCGATATTGATGCGACAACAACGGACAGGAGCATAGCACCCGCAAACCGACTGATCATTTCATTCTACCTCCGCGCCTGTATTGATAATCCACGTACCTGCCATCACCAGCAAAACACCCGCAATATTCTGCATCGTTATTGTATCATGAAAAAAGATGACAGCCCACACCATAGACCACACCACTGCCATGGAACGGTTTGCGTACGCGACAGAGATCTCAAACCGCTTGATCATCTGCTGCCACAGTACCGCATACACTCCCAATATCACAAACTCCATACCAAAAAAGAACAAAAAGCGCAGCAGATTACCACTACTTGCAGATGCTTTCTTAGACATAATACTTGAAATTGTATAAATAATAATAACACCTTGCAGCCGGGCAATATTTCCGATCTTCTTTATCCCATTCATACAGCCATTCTCATCCTCCTGCCTCGATTACATCCGCGTCGAGAAGTCCCTGTTCCTTGAATACCCAATAGTAATTGTAATCCATATAAATAAAATATCCCTGAACAAATTGAAACAAAAAATATCCCTGCTCTTCCATGCTCCCATTTATCTGCTTTGCGCTGGACAACACAACAAAGGCGCATTGGTGATTGCGCGCACATCTTGCCACCTCCGCCGCATCATACATCGTGCGGTCCCCTTCCATGGCATCATACAGATCATTCTGGAAAGTCCACGCAGGCTCTAACATATTCCTGCCATATGGTGTAAATACATCTGCTGTATACTGCCGGAAAAACGACAGCAGATCTGCCGGAAGCACCGCAATGGGTTTATAATTGTCGAGTTTCAACGCGTCTGCCACATCGATCACCTGCTGCGGAATATGATACGCATTGACCGATTTAATATGAAACGAATTGGTATACACCAAATCGCCGTTGATCACAATCGCCAAAAGCGCCAGGATAAAAACCAGCACCTTTGACACAAATGCCTTAAAGTGCGTCATAAGCTTCACCGCACTGTAACATACAAGAATCCCTATTGGCAGCGACCACAGCACACGGTAATAGACCTCCGCGTCGAACTTCATCCCCACCCACGCGTAAAGAGGACACAGAAAGATCAATCCAAGCGCTGCCACAAGGTACAGCAGCACGACGCGCAGCTTCCGGTCCTTTTCCGTCATCCACAGAAACAGAAGCGCAATTAGAAAAAGAGGAATCAGAAAGCTCTTGTTGTTGTACAAGCGCACATCTTCTACCACATCTTCTGTCACGGTCTTCATGCTGGAAATCAAGTCATTCCACATTGCTAACGCCTCCCTCATCCTCTTTTCTCTATATCCAGTACAGTACTGCACAATTATTTTACAATCATAAAGCAGACAGCCAGCAGCAGACAGGGCGTACAACACAGGAACAGTTCCGCCGCAAACTTCACACTCTTTTTCTTGATTCCCAGTATCACAGCTGCAATTCCAGTGATTGTCGGAATCACCATAAAAGAGATACTCGTGGCAAAGACTGCCGCCATACATACACAGATAAAAAGCATCCACATTCCCTGACTTACACTTTCCTGTGCCAGATAAATCAGACATAAAAACAGCGCCGGAATCACCATCCCCGCCATCAGCCCCTTCCCCTGCCAGGTTCTTGTCATGGCAAACGTCTCTGTCGTGTACAGCGAGATATTTCCGTACATAAACCACACCGCAATCAAGATCATAAAGACAGGCTTATAATTTTTCCGGTTCCACAACAACCGACTGCAAATCTGCCCATAGATGCAGTACATAAACATAAGCCACACCGGGGCCAGCACACTGTGCGCCACGATTGCCGGCGCAATACCGCTCAGCCTTGTCATCCATGCCTGATAGATCGGAGTCGGCGAAAAAGCGTGTCTTGCATCGAGGGGGTAAATATATCCTGTATACGTATCCCTCAAATACATTGTGTCGAACCGGTCGGTAAGCACCGCCGTCGCAATATAATAAGAGTCATCTCCATCATAGTACTCATATAAAATCGCATACGCCATCTGAAAAAGGACAATCAGAAAAAACACAATCCATCCAAGCTTTACATGTCGCGGCATTTCCCGGATTCCCCTGAGCTCCTCCAGGTAAAACCGCCAGAGCTGCCGCCCCTGCCACAGGGATACCACCAGCACTACAGCGGTAATGCAGGTGTACACACAAACCAACACTGTAAAGCGCTGCTCCAGCAAAATAAACGGAACTGCTGTCAGCTCAAACAGAAAAAAGCTCACAAACCACCCGCAGACATACGTCATTGCGGGTGTTTTTTGCAAGCGATTCATGTGCTTTACAGGTATAAATCCCAGAAAAAATGGTACTGGCAATACCAAAGCTAACAGTACTCCCCATCTTACTATTTCCACTGAATCTGTTCTCCTACTTCCTTCATCTAGTACAGCATGTTTCCGTTCCTCACATACGAGACACTCCGTATCCATGGATTAACAAAACGTCGGGCTAGTCCACTTCCTTCTGTCCAAAATAAAGTGATAACTCTGCCGCAATATGTTCTCCCAGCACAATATTTCCATTGTCCTTTGGATGCAATCCATCTCTCAGATAATAGTCGGATGACTCCTTGTCAGAACAATCCATAAATCCAATATCGTAAAGCTCAATAATATGATAACCAAACTCGCTGGCAAGCTTTCGCTGTATTTCCATGTAATCATTCAGCGTGGGCTGCCCTGTGATATCTGAGTAATTGCTTACCGCTTTCTTCGAATTATTGTACGTCGTTACGAAGAAAATATCCCGGTCACCGTAATACAGCTGGAGTTCCCTCATAAAATACCGCACGGCGCCGCAATATCCCGCTGTGCTCAGTGTATCATTGACATCTCCAAAACGTTTGTTTTCCGGTGTGCTGAGGTAATCATTCACTCCCGCAAACACCACAATGATATCGGAATCCATGTTGGTGACATTGCTAAAGTTTGCAGCAAGCGACAACTCGTTGCCTCCATAATCGGCAAACATTCTGCCGCCCACGCCATGATTCAGCACCCGGTTAAAGTGAAGATAAGAATCCGCATAATTGACATAACTGATAAAATTGCCTTTTATATCGATTGCACTCGTAATTCCTTCTGTAATACTGTCCCCAATAAATACAATGTTCTTTTTGCTGAAATCATAGGCATTGTTTGCAAGAATCTGCCTGTCCATCTGATTGATCTTAGTCGTCTTGTCTTTTGAATTTGGCAGAGCATACAAAAGCTGTCTTGCCTCCACGAAATTGTTTTGCTGCTCCCGTCTTGCCTTCAGTTCCCCCTCAGAAAGCGCAGAAATACCCTTCTCCTCTTCTGGTTCCTGCTGTTCCTGCTGCGTCTCGCTCTGCTCCTCTGATTCAAGCTCCTCCATGCTTTCTGTCGCACTCTGCATTTCCTCAGTCGCCTCCGCCTGCACTGATTCTTCCACAGTCGTTCCTGCAGTCGTACTATTTTCTTCAAGTGCCGTCCCGCAACATATACATCCAGTACAAGTGCACCCCTCCACACATTGTATCTGGTACACCTCCTCTCTCACAATAACATCCTCGTCCGAAATATCCGTTCGTTCCCCACAGCCGGAAAGACCCAATGCCATTGCCGCCAGAATCACAGTCACCAATTTTTTTTTCATAATTTTTCCTCTCTTACACCTTTTCCTCAGTTTTAAGGCGTGCTTTTGTCTAAGAGCTTTAAACATTCGGCTTCGTAATATCTGTTGTCAGACATGTAAAACGCCGCCAGTTCTTCACTCCGCTCATCTAAAAGTTCATAACGCGCAGAAAGATTTCCCGGATGAAACATGAGTTCTAATGGCTGTCCCTTTCTGTCCGCATAAGTCTTGTATGCCGGAAGCAGCGACTCTACTACTTCCTTCCTCATCTCGCAAGTATAGAAAATACCAAAAAATACAGGTGCCTCAATTCCCTTACCCTGCAAAATTCTTCTGTTTTTATCCGCATATAATTTCAGAATACACCACTTCACCCAGTTTATCTTTGGCACCCCACTGCGCATCTTTGCGTTGTGCAGCAGCGGCGCTGTCGGGTCGACTGGTACTCGTATCTGGCGAATCTGCACATGTTCAAATTCCCGTTCTGACAACACTTCCATCAGGCTGTCAAATACAATTGGAATCATATGGTAGTGCTGATGGGAGTCAATCGCGGTTATCCGATAGTCATTCTCTCTCGTCACAGCGCGAATCTGCGCTGCAATCTCTAACTTAATCTGTCGGACAATCTCTTGTCTTCCGGCTCCTCTTTTACTGTAATTCCATCGAAAAAAATCAAGAAATGATCGGTCAAAACAGCCCGTATTGTCTACCAGATCCGGCACATTCCCAGCCCCTGCAAGCGGCTTTCCCTCCACAAAATTCAAATGAAGGACACGCCGGATGTCTGTCCCGCCCGGGTCAGTTCGATCCAAAATATCCAGGGATTCTCTCAGAGCAGGTGTGTTTGGCAGCACACTGATACTGTTGAGTACCCCGTCCTGATAGCAGCTCAAAATCCTTTTTGACTGTTCTGTTGTCACACCATAATCATCCGCGTGAAACCAAATTTTATTTATCATAACTGCCCTGATTCCTTTTCTCCCTCAAGAGATATCTCATAAACTTGACATTTGTCGTCACGTATCGTTTCCACAAGCGTCTCGGATCCTGCATCAGCCTGTACAGCCATTCCAGACAAAGCACCTGCATCAGTCTTGGCGCTCTTTTGATATTCCCTGCCACATAGTCAAACCCGGCACCTACACCGACTGCTACTGCATTCAGCTTTCCCCGATGCTCGTACATCCATGCTTCCTGCTTTGGCGCACCAAGCCCCACCCATATAAAATCAGCGTTTGCGTCATTAATCCGCGCTATGACCTCTTTGTCCTCCTCCTCTGTGAGCGGCCGAAACGGCGGCGAGTACATTCCGGCAATCACCATCTCCGGATACTCCCTCTGAAGCGCTGTATGCATATCATCCAGTGTCTTCTGCGTAGAGCCGTAAAAAAAGTGCCTGTACCCCTTTTCACCTGACCTGCGAAACAGCTCCACCATCAAATCCGGCCCTGTGACCCGCTCTGCGGTCTTAAAGCCTGAAGATCTGCTGTAATGGGACAAAGGCGCTCCGTCAGGCAACGCCATCGCCGCACTGTTCTGTATCGTACGATAATCCGCATTCTCGTAAGACATTACCGTCGTATGCACATTGGACACGCAGATATAACTGCCGCGAAGCTCCTCCAAATGGGAATCAATATAGGCAAGCGTATCCCTCATATTAGTCACATTGATATTTGTCTTTAAGATCTCACAATACTGTAACTCTGCCATTTTGCAACATGCCATCCTTTAAAGCCGCATCCCTTATTTTCTGTACCAGAACGATTATAGCACTTATAGAACCCTGGCGTCAACCCGGCATCACTGCTACTTCGATCCCTTTCTCCCAAGAACTGCAAACACAGTCATAACCAATATCTTGACATCAAGCCCCAGAGACCAGTTGTCTATGTACTCTAAGTCAAGCTTTACAATCTCCTCAAAATCCTGTATATCACTTCTGCCGCTCACCTGCCACAACCCCGTCAGGCCCGGCGTAATACTCATGCGTCTTCTGTAATAGCCGTTGTACTGTTCAAACTCATCCTCTGTCGGCGGCCGGGTGCCAACCAGACTCATATCCCCCACCAGAATATTGAGAAACTGCGGCGTCTCGTCAAGGCTTGTCTCCCGGATAAACTTGCCAACCCTGGTAATGCGCGGATCATCCACCATCTTAAACATCAAACCCTTCACCTCATTTTGGGCTTCGAGCTCCTTCTTGCGCTGTTCTGCATCGATATACATCGAACGGAACTTCCAGATCCTGAAACGCCGCCCGTTTTTTCCAATGCGCGTCTGTGAGAAAAATACAGGGCCTGGCGAATCCAGCTTGATTGCCAGCGCCACAAAAGGTGTGATCACCGCAGTGAGTGCAAGTCCCACGAGTGCCCCCACAATATCGATCAGCCGCTTGATCAGAAGACGCCTGGAATCCATCGTCTTTAGCGCAAAGGAGATCACACTGTAGCCCGCCATCTGCTGCACGTATGTGTTAGGATTGGCATGGCTGAACAGATCCACATTGTAGTGGCAGGTAAGCCCCATCTCCTCAAACCGCTGCACCATATCGCGGATCTCGATCAGAGACTCACCCGGGAGGCAGATAAACACCTCATCCACCATCATCTGAATGACCGTCTCATACAAGTTCTCCCTCGTTGCCACAATCGGCACATCCCTCACCACACATCCCTTTCTGTCTGCATCATAGATAACAGCAGCCGTGATGTCATAGTACCACTCTTTGCCTCTTAAGAGGTTGCCCAGCACTTCCTCTGCCAGAATGTCCTTCGTGATAACAAGCATTTTGTCGGCATTCGTACTCTTTCTATAGTATTTCCACATTCCCTTTTTGAATGCCATGTGTACCGCATATGTGATCAATGTATTCAGAATCGCAAAAAAGCCATACACAGAACGGGAAAACTCATAGGACTGCTGTATCAGATATAAAACCACGACCAGCCCCACAACAATGATCAGCGTGTATCTCGCCGTGTAGTAAAACTCCTGATAATACCCCCTCGTGAAAAAATTTCGGTTTGCATCGAGAAACATATTATAAAGCAGACATAGTATCACAATGCACGATCCAACCATAATGTGAAACTGTTTCGGGTAATTCTCATAATTAATGATGTTGAATCGAATAAATAATGCCAATGCATAGGAGACAACAGCACACAAAATATCGATAATCAGGATACTGTATGTCTCTATCATTTTGTTCTTTCTTCTGACGTTCTCCATTCTGCTCCCTCAATATTATGGATGATATTGTCCCGGCTGTTCTAGCCCCGTTCTCCCTCTGTGATCATATGCTTTACAAACAATTTGATATCTGCCATAATCTCCTCCTTGCTGCAAATATAGCCGGCTCTTCCGCCGAATTTTGATGCATATGTAGTCCTGAAATCATATTTTGTTGGTGTTCCCTTCAGTTCATTTTTAAATACTTCTCCTGTCAGCGCCTTATATAACTCAGCAGCGGAGACGGGTTCTGTGGCAACATTGAGGAGCGTGATTCCCTCATTCAATGCAGTTTGAATATCCTCCCACAACCGTCCAAGCGAGTAAAACTGGAATGTACTGCGGCTGTCTGTAAAATTGAGTGCCGTAAAGCCGAGCTTCTTAAACTTTTTCTTCAGTTGATCCCTCTTGTCCTTATCCAGCTTCCTGCATTTGTAATATCCATTGCCGGCAGCTTCGTAGCAGGCATCCAGCATAATGGCATCATCTGCCTTTTCAAGCACCTTTAGCTCCTGATACTTTTCTTTCTTCAGCATACTTGGTATTACATGAATATAGTCATGGATAAAATTTTCCTTCATATTATAGCCATAGAGTCCGGGAAGTCTGATAATCAAAGCATCTGGATAATTCTTCCTCGCCCACGCTTCCAGATAATAACGGTTCAGTCCATACGGCTGTACCCCATTGTCCATTCCCCCCTTGCCGCTCGATAACACAGAGTCTGTCTCATCCACACCCACAGGATTCTGGTACACATCAATCGTTGAAATCAGCACCAGCCTCTGCGGATTGATCGCTTTGATGTTTTTTTCTGCCTCCAGAATGAGCTCCAGGTCGCAGTCCGGCGCATTGTTTGCAAGGCATTTTTCCATGCGCAATCCCGCATAGATCAATACTTCCGGCTCTAATCCATATGCTTTCTCAACGTTCTGCGAATTATACACTCCTTTGATGCGATTTCTCGCCCTTGCATAGAGATTACTTCCCACAAACCCCGTATAACCTACTAACGCTACCATATATACATCCTCCTTCTATGCTGAGACACTACGCCGCCCTGTATCGAACAGCTCTCCATAATTGTTTTCCTTCTGATTCATGGACTTTCCTTATTATATTGATTGTAAACTATCCCACTTATCTTCGCAATGCTATTTTATCGATTCCGACGCTTTCATCCTGTTTCAGGTTACTATTCACGGCATGAGGGCCGCTCATAATAACGATTCGGGGCCATATGAAACATTTTTACTCCTTGTCATGGTCTCTGGATAGAATCTCCCAAAAAAAATATCTAGGCCTGTGCTTTGTCTCCAGATAATTTCTGCCCACATACTCGCCTATAATGCCAAGCGACAATAGTATTGCGCCTCCAAGCACCCATATTGACATCAGGATCGAGGACCAGCCGCTGACAGTATATCCAAAATAATATTCGTATATAATGTGTATAATCATACCAACCCCAACGATTAACGCCAATATCCCCATCATAAAAACCATCCGTATCGGCTTAATACTAAAAGAAGTAATGCCGTCCGCCGCCAGTGTAAGCATCTTTGACAACGGATATTTCGATTTTCCCTGCATGCGCGGAAATACTTCAAAATGCACTACGGAAGATTTGAGGCCGATATTGGGAATAATCCCTCTCAGAAACAGATTGACCTCATCGTATTCTGCCAGAGCCTCCAATGCTTTTGCGCTCATCAATCTGTAGTCTGCCGAGTTCTCATAGATATCACACCCCATAAGTGTCATTGTTTTATAAAATAGTGTTGCCGAAAGTCTCTTAAAAAGACCATCTGTATTTCTGGAATTGCGCACACCATACACAATTTCACTGCCATTTGTGTACGCTCCAATAAAGTCCTCCATGGCATTGATATCCTGTTGCAGATCGGCATCAATCGTGATCGTAAAGTCACAATACTTTCTGGAATACATCATGCCCGCAAGAATCGCATTCTGATGGCCCCGGTTGTGAGCAAACCGCAATCCTTTTATCGCCTCGTTCTGTTCATACAGTCTCCGGATTATTTCCCATGTCCTGTCTTTGGAACCGTCATCGACAAACACAATCCTGCTTTCCTCAGATACAATTTCCCTTCTGCACAATTCATGCATCTTATCCAAAAGCTTTTCAGCGGATGTTTCTATGGCTTCCTCCTCATTGTAGCAGGGTACTACAATATAAAGTATGCCCTTTTGTCTATCGTTGCTCATTTTCACTATTTCCTTCCATATATTAATCTTTTCATCGCCCTCACGATATGAGCATTGGATGCAGAAACCGTGTGCCTGCCATACCTTTTTATATTGATTGTATACCATATCATATTTCTTGGCAATGTCATTTTTGCCAATATCTGCACACATTCTTGCCAATAATTCCTCATTATATGCACACTGTGCTGTATTTGCAATCGCATCATTGAGAACCCATACACCGTATTGCGGTCACTGTCTTAAATTTAAGACCGGCCACATCGTTTTCATGTGACCGGTCTGTATCCTTTTCTAATTCCTATGCCGTCTTTAATAGGTCACTTCTCCCTCCTGTGCGATCAGTGATACATGATTCATTCCCTCAAGTCTGTTGATCTCCCTGATACATTCTGCACCTTCTTTGATTTTGACCTCGATTACCATATTCAGTCCTTCCGCATTCATATTTCTTGATTTTATTTTGCTGTGGGCACTGTACTTATCCACCACTTCCATGATTGCTTCTTCACCGTCTATATCAGAAGAATCTATTACAAGAATCATTGGAGCTTTTGCTTCCGGCAGTTTGTCTAAAACTATTATTGCCGCCGTAATCAGCAGCGATGCAAAAATGGCAATCTCAAACAGTCCTGCGCCGCATATAATTCCCACACTGATTGACCAGAATAAGAACACCAGATCCATCGGTTCTTTGACAGCCGTTCTAAAACGCACAATGGACAATGCGCCCACCATACCTAAAGAAATCACCACGCTTGACTGTATGGAAAGAATAATGGCTGTCGTTATCAAAGAAAGCGCTACCAGAGAGATATTAAAACTTTTATTGTAAAATACTTTCTTTGTCGTCACACGGTAAATGCAGAAAATATATACAGCCAGGAGACACGATACGAGCAACGCTGTCACAATGCCTCCCCTGCTCATATTATCCGCTGTTGTCTGGACAAAAGACTTTTTTAAGATATCATTAAACCCCATATTCCTTGCTTCCTCCTAGATTGTATTTTCTACATAAATAATATTTCGAGAATGTTGTCTGCTGCAGATTATCCAATTGTAAGCTGTCATAAATCGGATCCGGCAAGTACTCATCGTACTTTACCTCCATCAGATGATACCCTGACGGCATGACTGGCCTAGAAAATATTTTCCTGTCAAAAAATCCGGCAATACAGTTGGATGAGCGGATATCCGTGTCAAAAGTAACTCTGACATTCCCGTTTTTATATACATAAGGCTCCCGCTCATATTCCACAATGACCTTTGGCCGGTAAAGTTCTGTCCGGTATTTCAGACAAAATTTCCAGAGCAGTGCCGAGTCTGCCTGACAGTCTGGCAGACCGGTGCCTTTGAGGAAAGCGATACACTGAGCCTGCGTCAAAATGCACGAATCCTTATGCGTTTTGCCCCGCTCCTTGCGCTTTAGCTCCAGATGAACTTCTTCCCTGCCTGCATTGTATATTCTCATCCTGAATTTTTCTCTCGGACTTGTCCCGTCTTCATTCTCAAAATAACATGTGTTTTTGTAATCATCAAAATAAATGCTTCTGATATTATATTTTTTCTTTTCCTCTGCATGACTGTCCAGGTTCATAAGCGACCGAATCCGGCTTCGCAGACAGATGATCTGCTGCACTGATACTACATATTTCAACTCGTGCCTGTATTCAAGAGCCATGCGCGATTCTCCTCTCTTCCTTCCATTCGCCTGTAACCATATCTTTTCTGTATACCCCCTGTTCCGTTCCCAGGTCAGGTATCCGTACTCTTTCTATGACTCCGCCCCCGCCAAAGGAAAGGATTACTTCCTCATCCTTCTTTATATTAAAATTTACCTTCATAAAGGCATCTGAACCATTATAGTTCTTACAGCCAATTAATATGCTGTCTCCCGGACTCAGAATTGTTTCCTCCAAATAATTCATATGGGAAGTCTTTTCACCGTCCATGATACAGTATCCTCTCGTGTTGACTTCGCTATCGGACAAATTGGTTAAAACAATATAATCCTCTTTCCCTTTTGCCTTAATCTCACTTAATGCCAGCCCGGAACCTGTCTCTTCCGAATGAAGCACTATATTCAGCGTGCTGTCAATCAGCATCCCTGCATCTATCAGAAGCTCTTCTTCTGTACAGACTTCTCCATTCATCTCCCAGTAAGAAAAGCTTTTTCCTGCCGGGAGCACTGGTTTTATCCTTGTATCGGCTCCTGTGAGATATCTTCCGCTAAATTGCGGTTCTGTCACTGTAATGCCATTTATCTGAGCGCCTTCATTCTCTGCAAGGAACAAATTAACGGTATAAATATCGCCCAGCTGCCATTTCTGCCTCATTCCTTCTAACATGCTGTCCGGTGCCGTCTCTGCCCATGCCCTTATGCAGTCCATCTGCATTTCCAGATAAATAGCGCTGATTTCCGGAAGCTCCGGATTCCGGATACTCTCTTCTATATACGCCTGCATCTCATTTTCCCGCAAACGATGCATATCCGCTAAGACACTGACAACATTTTCTGTAGAAAATGCCCCATTTAACAAATCACATACATAGGACACGAAATAGTTCCTGCAATCCTCTCTTTGCAATAACGCAATGAACAGCGGCGCATAACCCCTTTCTTCTATCAGGGCAATCGTTTCAAAACTCTGATCTGGATTTAGATTCTCTCTGACTGTCCCCGCTCCCATCGTGCTGTCCACATCATATAATAAATAGCGGTATCTGCCATCAAAAACAGAATTGTCTATATAGCCGTCATCATCATTTGCCACATACCTGTATGCCTTCAGATTATTAAAAGGCCAGTCCCGATTCGCCATATAAATTTCCAACGCATAATATTGGAGATAATTTTCTACGTCAATAAAATCGGTCAGTTCCCCGTATATCCTGTCATCAGTCAAGTCTAATGCGCTGTATTTCTCATACATCTCACTATATTCTGCTGCATAGCGGTTCGCTGTTTCATCATCGGAATCCGTGATCATGTCTCTCTCACCGTTTCCGATTAATACCATCTCGCCGTCATAATCGCCGTATCTCTCCTCAAAATATTCCTCATCATATGTAGAATGCATCCAGTACAATCCCTGATATACCCCGTTAATATAGACGCTTACCGGACGTACTGACTGGGTATCCCCAAAACCTGCCATTCCTGCCAGGGTAAGACCCAGTTCATCCCTGATAAATGCTTCGGACCGGTCATTTCCCGTGTTCCTTATCTTTAAGGACTTGTATGTGTTTACGACTGTTCCCCCGTCAAGTGCTCTCAAATCACCTAACAAAGGATACCGGAATCTGTTGTTCTGCTCATCGTATTCCTTTCTCGCATATAGCTTAAAAGACTTCTGTTCCGACCATCTCGTGAAACCGCCGGATATCCTGATACTGCCATTTTGGGAAATCACTCTGGTATGGTCTCTCTCAAAGATCTCTATATGGACATTCCTCTCGCTCTCCCTTCCCCGCACATTGTAATTGGCCGGGGTATCAGCATCCACTTCCTCCCCGGGATGTTCCGCCAGCCAGTCCGCCATCAATTTCCCCTCTACGAAAATCCCTCTTTCCTCTCCGTACAGATCGTCATGTTCTGCGGCCAGGCTGATCACCATCGTATCATATCGATTCCAGATATCCTTTCCCATAAAGTAAGTGTTTGTTACCACATCCGATTCCGTCCCATCGTCAAATACCGCCTTAAATCGACAGACTTCTACCGATTCTTCCTCCCCGGCCGACAATAAAATCGGTTCCCTGTACAGGCAGGTGCTTCCTCCTTCTGCAGACGCGGGGCTGGAACCGTCCATCGTATAGAAGACCTTACCTCCCTGCGTCGGTTGTGCTGTGATCTGAATATCTTCACTATAAAATCCGCTCGGTACGGAAATCCTTATTCCATTTTCCTCTTGAGTTTTTTCACTGTCTGTAATGTTTTTTTCTGCCATTACAGCGATATCCTCTGAACCTTGGATCGCATCGTCCATCCCGATCAGAATGAATAATAACAATATCAGGATTACTGTTAAAAACACAATATGCCTTTTTTCCCTAATATTAAAAATTTCCATTTCACTACCCTTTTATACTCTATACTCTTGTTATCGAGCTTAAAGTATAAATCGCATTTCGCCTCAAAACAACATAATTAGCCTTTATTTAACAAACATTTTAACTTATTTACACTTTGTTTATAAAAACAAAGCACCAACTCATGTGTCATTATTGCACAGGAAGTTGATGCTCCTCCATTCTCCGTCCAGCCAAATAGCAGCGCTCCCAATTCAGACATCTATACAGCCAAATCTTTTCTCAACATCACCGCAAAGAGAACCGGCACCAGACACATCGCAGGCATCGCATACCGAATACATGTATTAACCGGCGAGATTAAGCAAACCAGAATATTGACGATTGCCGGAAGCGCGATCACCGCCTCCCGATACCGTTTCCGAATCAGCAGATATCCCACAGCAAAAATCACGCACCATGTGTAGAATCCACAGCGATACAACAATCCAATTCCAGGCAAAAACTCAATCTTGCTAACCTGTTCTAACAAAAAGCGAAACGGTGCAAACGCTTCCATCTGACGCACCGGATGCATTCCTTCCGTCAACATATTCCTGTCCATCTCATAAAATCCATTTCCCTCCTTATACGGCTTCTCTTCCGGATAATAATAGCCATAGGAGCACTCCAGAAACGTATTGATATAAGAGAGCGGATGGCGCATCAGCTGATGAAACCATACGCTAAAATACTTGCCCTTTATCTCTGCAAACTCGGCGTTCGTCCCATCTGCTGAATTCGCTTCACATATTTTCAGACAATTTTTCACCCAGTCAGCCAGATGGGGATTGTAGACCTCGACAAGCTCGTCATAGTCAAACATTGTATTCAAAAATGCACGCTCTTCCTCCGTCACGTCCTCCGGATAGTCCTGACCATATTTTGCGGTCTGCTGAAACATAATACAGTACGTGTCCTCTTTCTCCTTTAGGTTCACCACGCCAAGCGACGGGTAAAGTACATTATTCAGCAAACAGACTACAGCAAACATTGCGATAGCCGATCCGAGAAACAATCCCTTCTTCTTTCTCTGTATGAGAACAAACAAAACAGGCACCGTAAATAGCAATACAAAGATGCCATTATTTCTCGTCTGAGTCAGAAGCACGCCATACAAAAGCATCCACACAAGATGCCTTTTATGCGCAAAAAACGCCTCCTGCCTGGCAATGCACCACACCATTTCCACCGCATACAGAAGGGAAACGGACCAGTAAATGGAATCCTTTATATAAGTAACATCAAAAATGCACCACACCGTAAACAGTCCATAATAAGCTAACGCTGCCCATCTGAGCCAATACGGAACCTTAAACTCCTTAAAAAGTACACAGACCTTCGCCACCGCAAAGGCGGACAGGCAAGTCTGTCCCAATGGTATCACAAACATGCCAAAGTTCGGTATTCCCCACTTTTGCGCATACAATGCGACTGCTCCGTACAGAAAACTTACCATCGGCGGATGATGATTGACAAACGTACCTGAATCATATAAATTATAAAAATCACAGATCTGCGCCCCGCCGTCCCACGACATCGAACATGGATAAAATGAGATTAAATACGGCAGTCTGCACAGAAATACCACAAGCATCACGCCTGGAATCACATGGTCTTCAAACAGCCACCTCGTCACTTTGGATATGGTGCCAGCCTCCTGATGTCTATTCTCCATACCAGTAATCTTGTTGCCAAGAAATGACAAACCTGTATATAATAATGGCATATACCCCATCAGCAGCAACACCGCAAACAGCGGATACTTCAAATCCGGATGCGCACTCTGCGCCTTTCCTATGACCATTGTCAGCGTAAGCACAAAAGCGATGATTGTATATCCAATCTGTTCTCTTTGAATTCCTGAAAACTGCAGATCCTTCTTGATCCAGATACGCCTGTACAGAACAGTCAGCAGCACCAGTGCAATCAGCTGCGGTATCCCATCTCCGTTGAGCGCCATCGACAAATTGCCCGTTGATGACACATCGGCAAACAGTGCAGCCGTAGAACTAATTGCAATCATAAATACTGTGAGTTCCTTTCCTATCGTCTTCATACACTTCTCCATCCATCATCTATTCACACATTTTGACAACCCATATATCATTAATTTTCTGCACACACCCTTCTTTCGGATACACAGCCATATTTTGGTATTCCTCTGTCTCCATAATGGCCGCCTTATCTGAATAATTCAAGCCTGCCATATTATAACCGACAAACATTTTAATGAAATTATCCCGCACACCTGTCGTAATCAAGCCATTTTCAAGTGCCACCCCGTCAAGCTCCCTGAGGTCCTCGGAATCCAGAATATCAATCTCGACGCTGCTGGGATTGTCCTTATAATAAAACTCCCCAAGAATCTCAATGCTGTCACCATTCTCAAATCCCTCTGTGCTCTCGACTCTTGCAATCACTCTGTTAAAGTACTGCTGTACCCGCTCTGTTGTGTAATTCATTCTCAAATATGCGCGGTTCGTCAGGAGATAGTCCGTATAACTACTTGTAACTATCGTAAACACTGTCACAAGTACCGCCGCATGGCGCAGTCCATTCCTCCATTTGACAAAGTCCGGTTTCATGTGCCAGTCCTCCATGCAGTACTCAAGAAGCGCAAGCACCGTCACATAAATCAGTGCATATGCATACAGCATCAGCATAGAATACGAAACCTCCGGTGCCATGAAATAAATAAATGCTGCTGCCAAGGGCACAAAACCGCACAACAATATCAGCATCAGAACAGTCAAAACATCCTGATACAGTTTTCTCGCAATCACAAGATACACGAAGAGCACAATTGCCAGAACACATGTGGCAATATTTGCAGCCTGCGCCGCGCTGCTCACAAATGCAAATGGTTTCCAGAGAAAGTATTCAAGAAACCGCTTGTAACACCTTCCGATCAGCTTTGGCATCTCACTGACAGCAATCTTCCCCATATTTCCCACGCCGCCGTATGTCTCATGATCCAGATTGGGATAAATCACATGTGACAGCTTCATATAAATCAGCACTCCTGCTCCCAGCACCACTACGCATATGATCCCCATTTTCAGTATTTCCGGGAATTTTTTGCCATGAAAAATATCTGCAATCATCCCAAGCAGCATCAATGTTATCCCAAAACTGATATAGCTTTGGTATATTCCAAGCACACAGATGAGAAGAGCTGTGCAGGGCAGCCATCCATACCGGTATTTTCTTAGTAAATACACCGCAAATGTCACCATAAGAATCCCGATTCCCGATGTGTGCGCCATAAACATAAATGTTATCGTACTGACCACACTTGGAAATGTCTCGAGTACCGCCGCTGTCAGAACTGCACCTGTCGTACTTTTTATCTGCAGTATTTCCAAAACCAGACAGGCGGCGACGGCAATGCACACAATCAGCAAAAAACCGTGAACTGCAGGAACGCTATGCTTTCCTCCCAGTGGATGAATATATTTTAAGAACCATCTTCCAAGATAGTCTCCACTGCCAAAGCTATCCATATTATTGGCATCATCCCAGTTGGGAAATTTGTGCGTCAGCATATAAAAATGCGTCAGCCATCCTATGACAATGCCTGCTGTCAAACATATCTTTGTATGTCTGGGAACTTTTTTGCAAAATTGTGCTACCAAATCAAAGCTCATACAAATATTTCCTCTCCTGTTCCAACTCAAATGTCATATCTACTCCGCCTCTTTCCCGCAAATATGTTGTGCAAAATCCCACAGATTCTTATATAAGTTATCTTTATATTTTTCCCGCAGTCCATCCGAAATGGCATGACCGCTCAAAAGCAGTCCATAACCACAGCCTGCGTTGACCGCCGTCATGACATCCGTCTCCTTGTCTCCAACCATATAAGAGCAGGCCAGGTCAATATCCCACTCTGCCGCAGCGCGTTCAATTAGTCCTGTCTGTGGCTTTCGGCATGTACACCTGTCCTGTTCCACGTGGGGACAATAATAAAATGCATCAATCGCAGCGCTGTGTCTTAGCAAAATGGCATTCATGTATTCATGAAGCTGTTCGACCTCCGGCGCTCCATAATATCCCCTGGCAATACCAGACTGGTTTGATATCACAATCAGCCTGTATCCCTGCTCTTTCAACAAAGCAAGCGCCTCAAATGTTCCATCGATAAACACAAGCTTGTCTGTCTCATACAGATAATCTACATCCACATTGATCGTTCCATCTCTGTCAAGGAAAACCGCTCTCTCCATATATCCCCACTCAAATCGCTTTTAACACCTGTTCGACACTCACCTCGTCTATGCACTGATACCTTCCCGTCCGAATCAAATGTTCCTTACAGGCAGGTGTGATCTTACCGTATGCACACCCTGCACAGTCCTTTTGCGCACTGCACACAACAATGGGCTCATGCTCCTCACAGTCGCGCTCACACTGGTACGGCAAAAACCTTCCATATGCGAACTCACCAAAGATGCAAATTGCCTTCGTGTTCACCGCGGCCGCAAAATGAATCCCACTTGTATCATTGCCTACCAGCAGGCTGGCATTTCGGATAACTTCGGCAAGCTCAGGCAATGTTGTCTTTCCAAACAGGTCGTGCACCCGCTCCCTGTACAGCGCATGTTCCATCGCATCGACAAACCTCCCATACAAATAGGCCTCGTTCTCTCCTCCACACAGATAAATGTCCATCCCCTTTTCTGAGATAAGATATTCCCCGACTTGTGCATACCGATCAATCGGCCACATTTTTTTGCCGGAACTCCCTCCGGGAAAAATGACTGCATACAGCTTTTGCGGTATCGCTCCCTGGCGTACCTTAATCTGCGGCAGCGACGGATAACCGGCCCGAAAATCATACCCCAGCCCCCTGACAAACACGGCGTTACGCTCAAGTTCCATCAAGTTGTCTCCTCCTGCCGGAATCAGTCTGTCATAGACATTGTCCAGTTTTTGGCGGATACTTCTCAAGGCCATGTACCGGCTTAAATTCATTCTGGATTCATCCGCCACAAAAGCAATCTTCTCCTTTGCAGGAATATTTACGGCAAGCAAATCCATATCAATCGTGCGGGAATATACTGTCTGCAGCAGTGTGTGAAAGCTCTTATTTCTGAAACTGTTCCATATCTCTTTTTTGTATCGGTTATCTGACTCCAGACGCCTGCTCTGAATCGGTATGATCGCATCAAAAAAACCTGTATTCCCTGCTATCTCAGCACATGCGGTGTTGCACACCAAGGTGATCGTCTGCCCCGGGTAAATCTCTCTGTACCGGGATGCACTGTCAAGCCATATCAGAAAATCTCCAATTGCATCTATTTTGATCACAACAATCCCGCGGACATCGCGAAAAGCAGGTCTTAAATTATTAAGTCCTGCTATCCGAAACTGCGACAACCATATATTCATCCAGCGCCTGGCTTTTTCCCAGGTATCCTGCCATGCCATATCAACTCTGCTCCTCCATCCAAAATCCCCGCTCACACAATCCATTCTCAATCAGTCCACAAATCGTATGGATCAGCAAAATATGCATCTCCTGTATTCTCGGTGTATTATAGGAGGGTACATTGAGCAGATAATCTGCATCCGGACGCATTCGCCCGCCGGATGCCCCCGTCAGTCCCACAGTGCTGATGTGCCTTTTTTTTGCCTCCTGCAGCGCATTGACAACATTTACAGAATTTCCGCTGGTCGATAAGCCCAGCAATACATCACCCGCATTGCCCAGCGCTGCAACCTGTTTCGAGAACACATTGTCGTAATCATAATCATTTGCTATGGCAGACATCACTGCTGTATTCGCATTCAGTACTATGGCAGAAATGCCCCGCCGCTCCATCTGATATCTTCCCACAAGCTCACCCGCCATATGCAGTGCATCGGACGCACTCCCTCCATTTCCGCATATCAGGAGCTTATTGCCTCTCTGGTATGCATCCACACACAGCTGTGCCACCCGCCCTACCGTTTCGAGCAGCGCCTCATCGCGCAGAAGCTTCTCTTTTGCCGCAATACTCTCCTCCACATTTTCCCTGATATAGTCCAACATATCTTTTTCTCCCCTGGTTCTATACTACTGATCTTGCCTGTTCAAGATAATTCCTTTATTGTCATTCTTATTTTTTCCACAATATTCGTTGTCGAACACCCGTCTACAACATTGACATACTCGACCTTGCCTCCATAGACTGCCACACTGTCCATCTCTGGAATCTGCTTTCCCTTATAGTCGCCACCCTTGACGACGATATCCGGCTTCACTCTGTCAATAATACCACACGGTGTCCTATCCGAGAAAATACAAACATAGCTGACACTCTCCAGGCCAGCAATCACAATCGCCCGCTCTGTCTCCGGCACAATCGGCCGTTCTCTGCCCTTTAATGCCCGAACAGAACTGTCTGAATTCAGCAAAACAACCAAAATATCTCCCTTTGCCCTGGCCTCTTTCAGATAAGTCACATGACCTGCATGGAGGATATCAAAACAGCCACTCGTAGACACGACTGTTTTCCCCTGCTCCTTCGCATCCCGAATCACTTTTTCCAGCTCGTCTAATGCTATAATCTTATTTGTCATGTTTCCGCTCCCTTAACCGCTCCAAAAGCTCATCTTTCGACACAGCAGCAGTCCCCCGCTTCCCAATGACAACGCCCGCGGCAATGTTTGCAAGGACTACCGCATCATCAAGGGAGAGACCGCTTGCAATTCCCAGAGTGATTGTACTAATCACTGTATCACCCGCACCCGTCACATCAAACACCTGTACTGCCTTTGATGCATAATCCGCCCTTTCCCTTCCGCGTTCAAAAATTGAAATCCCCTCGGCACCCCTTGTCACAATAATGCTCTTTGCCCCGGAGCGCTCTAAATAGGTCTTTCCCGCCCGGTCTAAAGACTCCAAATCGCATATCTTAATATTGACTGCATTCTCTAACTCCAAATTATTCGGTTTCACAAAATCCGCATTCTCAAAAGCATCTATATTGCGGCTTTTAGAATCAATCGTCACAATCACACGATTTTCATTGCAGATACGGATAATCCTGCGCACGAAATCAGGATTATCAAATACACCCTTACAGTAATCCGAAAGCACTACCGCATCCCACTCCAAAATATGTTGTGCGATATAGCCTAAGATTTTGGTCTGCGTAAGCGCTTGTATCGGTCTGTTGTCCTCCCGGTCCACGCGCAGAAGCTGCTGTACTTTCGTCGCAAATCTGGTTTTTAAGGTCGTCATCCGATTTTCTTCCACGACAATTCCCTCCGTGTCGATATCAGATGCGCTTAAAAATTCACGCAGCCATATGCCGCCGTCGTCCGTTCCCACGACGCCCGCCATGAAGAGTCTCCCTCCCATAGCGTGCATATTGAGCGCCACATTGGAAGCGCCGCCTGCGCTGCGCTCTGTCCCCTTGTAATTCAAGACAGGAACGGGCGCCTCCGGCGATATTCTGCCAACCTTTCCCAGAATGTATTCATCTACCATCAGGTCCCCAAGTACCAGAATGCGCTTCTTTTCAAATTCCGTCCGAACAGCTTCCGCCAATCTATCCTGTATCATAAAGTCATAATCCTTTCACCATTCCTGCAGCTCTCTACTTATAAGAATGCCCATTACGGCACACGAATATTATAAAGCATTTGCTGACGGCTTGCAATGACTTTTACCAGCACACGAACCTTTTCTCTTTTTCAATTTTTTATTATATCAATTCCGTCATTGTTATTCAATCCTTCCTTCTTTGTTCCATTTCAATTCACTGCGGCACTTGTATCTCAAAAAAATAAAGAGACCTGGCCACTGGTCAATTCTGTCCCTTGAAAATCACTCCACTCTTAATTATAATAAATATATCGTAGCTATTCAGAATCTTTATAGTTACAGACCCATCTCTCGATTTTCTAATAGACTACGCAGCAATGCGTAGTCTTCATATCTATAAGGGCTGGTCTTATGTATCTGAAAGCGTCATAAAGAAATGAAGTGTGATCCGCAAACGCCGCATTACAATAAAAAGGCTTCCCGATTCCCGGAAAACCTTATCCATTCAAGCAATATACAATTCCAGGCGCGTCGTCTTTTGACGTCGAACCATATCATTCCCTATGAACCGCATACTCTGCAAGCACGCCAAAAATCTTGTCCATATCAAAGGGTTTCGTCAGATGATCATTCATCCCCGCCTCCCTTGTCCGTCTGATGTCCTCCTCGCAGTCATTCGCTGTCAGCGCCAGAATCGGAATTGTCTTTGCATCTGGCCGCCCCATCGCACGGATTTGTTTCGTGGCCTCCACTCCATCCAGAACTGGCATATGCATATCCATCAAAATCACATCAAATGTTCCCGGAGGATTTCCGCCAAACAGATCAACCGCAATCTGTCCGTTTTGTGCTCCTGTGACAATCAGTCCTCTCTCCTTTAGGACTTCCTGGACAATGTCAAGATTCAGCTCGTTGTCCTCGACCACTAAAATCTTCATTCCAACAATAACATCCGCCTCATCCACGTTATGATCTGATATTTTTTCTGATATGTTTTTCTCTTTTTCCATATAAGCGCCTCATCCAATCCTTTTTAATAAACAAAAAACCAACCGCTGCCTAACGGTCCGGTATCCGTCCAAAATACCGCTGTACACATTCAAGAACCTCCCTGTTTCATATTTTCTATAATATTATACTTGGTTTTTGTCACAATATCAATCAGCGAAGAATAAATAACCAATTAATTTATTTGCAAATCGCATTTGTTTTGACACACAAATTGCGCAAAGGCCTCATGCACTCGCCATCATCGGATTGTCCGCCATGACAAGAATGTCGTCGATCTTGACGCCGAGCACTGCCGCCAGCACCACAAGATTATCGATCGTCGGCAGCGCAGTCCCATGCTGCCATTTGTACAATGCCTGCGGCGTGGAAAAGCCAAAGATCTCCTGCAGTTCCCGCACGGACAGCCCTGCCTGTATTCGCAGCTCCGTGATATGCTGACCTGTCTTAGCCATGTCTATCGTTGGTATCATAACCATTTTGTGTCCCTCCTGTTCCGGCATCTGACCAGAACAGAAGTTCTTTTCCTTCTAATCAGATGCCTTAAAATTATAAATTGGTTTCATTATATCTATTATGTCCACGGATTCCCTGATGACATCGATAATATCCGCCAGTGACTTATATGCCATCGGCGCCTCATCGAGTGTCGCCTCGTTGACAGATGTTGTGTACACGCCCTCCATCATTTCCCGATAATCATCCATCGACAGATTTTCCTTTGCCTTGGTGCGCGACATCAATCGTCCGGCTCCGTGCGGCGCAGAATAGTTCCACTCCGGGCTGCCCTTTCCGACTGCAAGTATGCTCCCGTCCCTCATGTTGATCGGAATCAGCACTTTTTCTCCCTTGTGGGCCGCGATTGCGCCCTTGCGCAATATCATTTCCTTTGTATCAATATAATTATGAATGGTGTGAAATGCCTCAGAACCTGTCATTCCTGTTTTATCCAAAATCACCTCCGCCATCTTTTCGCGGTTTCTTCTCGCAAACTGCTGACAAATCTCTACATCATGCAAATAATCTTCCAGATAGGTTCCGTACAGATAGCATAAATCTTCTGGTATCATGCAATCCCTGTGCTCCCATTTGAGCCCTTTTAAGGCTGATTGGATCTCCTTTCTGCGTCCCACTGCCTTATACTCCGCAATCAGCGCATCCCTTTTTTTGAAATACGCGTCCTTGCCGGTGTGCAACTCTATTGCCAGTTTCTGGTATAGTTCTGCCACCTGTTTTCCAAGATTTCGGCTGCCGGAGTGAATCACGAGATATTTTGTCCCGTCCTGTGCCACATCAATCTCTATAAAATGATTTCCCCCGCCCAGTGTTCCCAGGCTCCGCTCGAGGCGTTTGGCGTCCTTCAGGCTCCGATAACAGCGCAATTGCTGTAAATCAAACCGCTCCTGTCTCCCCTCCCACACGCGCTTTCCTGATGGGATAAAGTGGGCCGCCGCATCCATTTTTTCAAAATGAATGTCCTCCCTGCCAAGATTCACCGTATACATGCCGCAGCCAATATCCACGCCGACGATGTTTGGCACTGCCTTATCCACAATGGTCATCGTTGTGCCGATTGTGCATCCCTTGCCCGCATGGACATCCGGCATAATGCGGATTCTGCTTCCCTGCGTAAACTCGTAATCACACATTCTACGAATCTGCTCGACTGCTTCCTCTTCCACAACCTTTGCATAGCAGACTGCCGTATTCACTTTTCCTCTGATCTCCAATACATCATTCTCCAACATTTTTTTCATCCTTTCCATTTTCTAACCGCGCATAAAACAAAACCGCCTACCTTGCGAAAATACTTTCCATACAAGATAAGCGGTAAAAACTACAAATATGACTTTTCATGTTCTTTTACTGTGTATCACAACACACAGCTCCGATACCAGAACATTTCAACCAGCGATTTCTTCTCTTATAGGAAAGCTTATAGAAACATGCAAAATATAGACTCTGTTTTGAATCCAGTGTCTGTTCGAATCTTATACTATATGGAAGAGCATTTAAATTGTTTGCCAATGTCATGTTCATCGCTATTCCTCTCTGGCGTACCACCGTCCGCCTTTTTTATCTTTACTGCAACTATACCACAATTTCAACAATTTGTCATTAAACTTGTGGTATAAAGTTGGAGAATTTATCTGATTTCGTCTCTATCCGTGATAATCCTTTCCAACGCTTGATTTTACAGGGATTGTATAACGTCAGCTGTGTTAACTGTGTTTATCATGTTTCGTCTGTAATTGACACTATTCCGTTCAAATTTGGGGTAAAAATTGGGGTAAAATTGGGGTACGAAAAAAGGCGGCTTTTCGCACCGCCTATGCCCTTACAGTACAATTTTTAAGTTGTCCATTTCTTTCTGTTTCGTGTTGGGCAAAACATGACTGTAGAGGTCCATTGTCATTGCAAGACTGTTATGTCCTAAGATTGTTTTTAACGTCTGTGGACTTCCTCCCTGCTCTATGTACCGTGTTGCAAAGGTGTCCCTCAAAGCGTGCGCTGTAAAATGCTCTATCGGCCTGCCTCGCTCTTCGAGTCTGGCAAGTGTATCACTGATCGCCCTGTTTACTGCATGATTATGTACCATGCCGCCGTATATTGTCGTAAACACCCTGTTCTCTATCTGAATAATACTTCCCTGCTTTTTTCTTTGCCTTAGTAAAATATCCCTTATGGTATCATTTAACGGAATGTCGCGTTTGCCGGCTTCACTTTTAGGGCTTCCTATCGCTGCGGTCCCATCTTCGTTGAAAACAGCTGTCTTCGCAACATGAATGACATTCTGCTTGTAGTCGATATCGTCCCACGTCAACGCTGCTGCCTCGCCCGACCTCATACCTGTACACAAAAGCAGTGAAACAAACTCATAGTAATAGTCTTGCGCCATCTCCTGCATAAAGTCCTTTTGCTCCTGTTCTGTCAATGCCCTGTGATATGTCTCTGATGCTTTTGTATCCGTGTCTTTCAACGATTTTATACCATCTGCAGGACTCTTGCTTATAACTGCATCTTGTATTGCATCATTTAATACTACCTTTAGCATCTTTAAAACAGTGTTGCAGGTTGATACTGATAAATGCTCTGCAATCTCTTTCTGAAGCGCCAATATTTCCCTGCGTTCAATCTGCTGCACTTTCCTGCTGCCGATTTTGGGCGATACATGCTTGTAATAATAGCTTTTATACGTCTTTAATGTATTTCCCTTTGTGCCGTTGCGTTTTCCAGTCAGCCACTCTTCAAAATACTTGTCAAACGTCAGGCTGCGATTATCCGTATAAATTCCGGCTTCAATCTTTTTCCTGATCTCCTGCTCTTTCTGTACAAGCTCCTTTGATGTTCTGGCATATATGCTGTACCGCCTGCCATCTACCGTAAAGCGCTTTTCCAGCATTCCGTCTGTTCGCTTCCTTGTTCCGGCTCCTAATCTTGCCATAATAAGCACCACCTTTCTATAGTGTGGGCACTGGCAGCAGTGATAAACCGCCGCCTTGTCCCGTTGTTCTTACCTGCCAAACAGCATATAGAAGAATGCAAACATAAGTATCATTCCAAGGTACAATGCAATGCGGTCTAAAATCAGTTGAAGACAATCTTTGCTCATTGGTTGTCTTTCAATTCCTGCCGCCTTACAGAACTTATCTTTGTCCTTTTCCGCTCCCTTTATGGTATGGATAACCTCTTTAAACTTTCTCTCATCTCTCATACTGCATTACCTCCCTCACAATCAATCGGTGCAAGATACAAACGCACCTCTGCTCCGTTTACCTCTATGTTATCCATAACACATCCCCATACATAAAGATCTATCACTTTGAGGATTTTATCAGCAAATCCGTTTCTATAATGCTTTACAACAGGTAATGTTTCGTTACGCCACTGCTGGTACTCTTCAAAAGACATATTGCTATGTCTTAACTCTGTAACTATCTCTGCGATCAGTGGGATGTACATCACAAATGCTTCATACTCTGTCATGCCGCACCGCCTTTCTTCATCTCGGCCTTAGCCGCACGATAGCCTTTGACATATCCAAACTCAAAAGCATCACCCACTGCAAAGAGTCCGTCAAACTCGTCTTTGCTTCTGATACTCTCCGCAATAGCCTTACACTCCTCAAGACTTATCGAATATCTAATATTCATCTTCGTACTTTTGAAAAATCTTTCGATATACTTCTTAATCTTTTCCATAAATAAAAATCTCCTTTCAAACTCTGCTTGTCTGCTTTAGGAATTGCAGAAAAATAATTGCTCATTTCTGCTGTATGTGATATAGTTGACTAAAAGCGATATGTGAGGTTAGTCAACATGACAAACGA
>CAMWXE010000076.1 GCA_947178145.1 uncultured Lachnospiraceae bacterium
TAATCACAAGGATTATTGGTATTTTATGGAATATTAAAGTGTCAAACTCAGGAGTCATAGCAGGAATCCATATGTCAAATACGCCATGGGACAGTATAACAGAAAAAATCACAAAATCTGGCAAGGTGTAATAATCGGTCGTTTAGCTGTAACACTTTGCAGATAGTTTAACCCATATATGAACAATTAGAAAAAATAATGCCACTCAGTCTTGTCTCATATGTCGATATATGTTAAGATTCTCATATGGAGCAATCGTGTTGCGCAAGGTGGTAGCCTCCCGCCCTTCTGAAAGCTGCGTTCGTGGCTGTGCCGTCCGGCATATCCCATCATGGGAAATAACAGGAGAGGGAGGTGATGCAGATGGATACATACCAAGTTTTGAGCCTGATATTATTTGCTGGTAATTTTCTGCTTGCATTGCTTACCTACATAGATAGGAACAATAAGCACAAATAAAAAAGCCTACCTTGTAATCTTGGCGGATTAGGTAGGCTTTTGTCAACCTGGGAGGTCAACCACTTTGTGGGCGGCTGCTCCTTTTATGTCTATACTATAACATTTTGGAGCTATGATTTCAAGTGCCAATTTCAATCTGCCTAAGTATATAAATGTAAAAGGTTACTATTTCTCCCATACCGTAAAAAGGAAAGCACTAATATACTTTCCTTTTCCGTAATCAGGATTATGCATAACACAATCCCCTGTGCTCCGTTTAACTCTTATAGCCAGTTACAGGTAATGTTTTGTAACAATCTCATACTTCGCAGCCTAAAAATACAACAAATATTGTTGTAATACCATTTCCCTGTGATATATCTTTGATGAGCTTATGATGCCTCAGGCATACTGAAACGCTCCCTCCAGGGAGCTGGAAGATTTTCTATAAAGGTACAGACCAGTCCATTGATCTGCTCATCTGAAGCACCAAAGTACTGCTTTACGCTTTGAAGCATGATATCCAAGATGAGGATGACTGCACAATCCATCATCTCATTTATGATATCCCTCTGTACGCCGTAAAATAATTCTTCCAGGCTCCTGTTATCCATATTTTCAAATCGTTCTACAGCAAGTATCATGTAACGGATTGCCACGACCACCATATGTGATGTGATTGCATCATAGCTTGTACTGTGGCATTCGGTACGCAGTTTCAGATAACTTTTTGACATTTTGAAATAGGTTTCTATCGACCAGCGCATTGTATACACACGAAGGATTGTCTCCTCGTCAAGCCCCATGTCAGTGCACACGAAACATACCCAGTCCTTGCGTTTGCTGCGGTTCCTTGCATATCGCCTGCATCATTTGTTATCTGGATCTTTGTCCCCGCTGTTGTCTCAATCTGTCCTTCATCCTCTGTCAGAAAATGGATCAGCCCCTCTGAATAAATTTTAATGTCTTTTTCTTCCTGAACCTCAATCTGGATCTTCCCGTCATTTGTCAGCACGGCACTGCCTTTAAAATCACCGACACACATCTGTATTCCATTTTCGATGAATTTCACGCCCTTGCCATCTGGCATCACAAGGTCTTTTAAATCCGGGTTGCTTATGGGACTGTCCTGTCCGGGGCTGGATTGTCCCACAGTATTAGAAACTGCGTATCCCTCTCTCTCGTCATCTGACGGGAAAAAAATCCTGACCGAATCCCCATGCTTTGGCATACAGTACCAGCCGCTGCCGTCCGGGGAAGCTGCCACTGTTGAATAAGCATAAAAATATGAATTCTGACAGGGGATCCGGGTATCCGTTTCAAGTGCCGCGCGGATTCGACTGCGCTTGACTTCTGTGACCACGCCATACAGAGATACCCCGCAGAGAAACGGGTTGTTGTATTTCAGGACCGCCATCCCTTCCCTGAAATACAGTCTGTATTCATTGATCAGAACTCCGCGGCTAATATACCGGCTAACCTTCCCAATGTATAGTTCCTGACCGCGAAACTGCACTTTTTGCCCCAGCGGAAACAGATCATTTGCCTCAACGATATAGCACATCTGCCCTTTTCGTTCCTTTTGCACATTCTCTGGCGCAGTATCCCGCATGACTGTGTATGGCAGCGAATCCCAGTCTGTCTCTCCCTGTTCCTCCATAAGTCCCATTCGCAGGCATATCCCTGGCATGGTACTGTCGACATAGACGGCTGCACCATAACCTGACAGCATCCGTTTTACAAAATCCCAGTCCGTTTCCTGATATTGTATGGCAATGTGCCCCAGCGCTTCATCCGGCACTGAAATCAGTGCCTGGCTGCCTGAATAAGATTCCATTACTCCTTTCATCAGCTGGTGTGAGGTCATTGCAACGTCCTGAAACGAGCAGTTGCGCACAGACAGATCCATCATGTAGCTCTGTGTCACTGCCTCCAGGCTGATCTCGCATCTGCCTCCTCTGGCTGCCACTTCCATTCTGGTCACGATACCATAAAACAATGGCTGTAAAGACTCACCCATATCTGCATATAACACCACACTGCCGTACTCTTCATACAAAAGGTAATCTTTTGCACCTTCTTCCGTCTCCGCTTCTACGGTCATCCGCCCATGTCCGCCTGGCTCCTCAACGATGTTAAGATGATATACAGACAGGGATGTCTGCCCTAATCGCAGCAGAAGATTTTCATATGTAACTGCATCTGTCATTATGCGGCCTCCTTCCTAATGGTTCATCTCCTCGATCACATGTGCGACTGCCTCCAGCAGAAGTCCCATGCCCTCCTTGTCCTCTTCCGGACAGTTCAGCGCACCTGCGTAAATTCTGTCTCCTTTCTGCATCTGAAATACTACGTTGTAAAGATACCCCTGCGAAGTAGGCATCGTACAGCAGATATATTCCATACTGCCAAGGGTATTTTTCTTCTCCACTTTCATATGCAGGTGCATCGCTTTTAGACGACTCTCTGTCCCGGCAATCCATGCATCCATTGTGCATCCTGTCTTCCCGCATGGTGTATCCGAAAATGTCATTGTGACATGGCGCTTGTTGCTCGCCAGAAGCACCGTCTGCGACTCGTCGTCAATCGCATCAAAAAAATCTTTTATAAACGGTATCACAAGACGTCCGTCCAGCAGTTTTTTCTCCTCGAACTCCAGCCGCAAAGTGTACAGATACTGTTCCTTTTTTCGGATTCCTTCAATTAGCTCTTCCAGTGTGTATTTTATATAACTCTTAGGGTCGTACTGCTCCTTGAAGCTTTTTCTTTTTTCCTCTTCTTCCTTTTCCCACTGTTCCCGCAGATACAATGCAATCGAACGGTCGATTTCCATATCCATGTCTGTGTCCTCCTTTCCTTTCATAACATCAAATCATCAACAGCCTGTTGTCCTGCCTGTCTGTCCTCCTGATCCTGTTTCCTCCTGCTTCCTGGAGGATTTGCAGCAGAGCGTGGTATGTCTGTTCATTGGTATACTCCTTCTCCTGCCCGAGCCTTACGTTCAGATATGCACGGACTGCCTCATATGGCACAGGCTCCCGCGTCTGCATACAGCCCATACAGAAAGCACAGTCCCACGGATCCCGCTGCCCCCGGCGCATCATCTCCTGTGCAAAGCACTTTAGGATCTGCGGCCAGACCACCGGATGTCCTGGTGCTGCATACGCCGCATGGATGCGGTTTACCGTGTCAAACTCTGTGGCATAATCATCGAAATCCACATACTCCGTGCGCAGCCTCGCACCTGGCTGCAATTTGAAACGCGCGATCTCCAGCTCCCTCCCGGTATCCGGGGCCTGTCCGTCCAGGCAGATTCGCCCGCGATACTCCTCCCACCCTGTTCCGACCTCCTTGTCCGTGAAACAGACTTTTAAATATGTAAGCTTCCCCTGCGCTTCACAGGAAACCACGTATGGCTTCTCCATAAAATAGGGAATGCCTTTAAAGAGTATTACCCCTGGAAGGACTGTCAGTTCCTTGTCCAGTGCTTCCAGCCTGCATCCGTACAAGATCCCATCGCTGTACTCCTGATACTGTATGTCAAACAGCGTCCTCGGATAGTCCCGGAGATTTTCCAGCATTTCTTTTTTCAGCACCCTTTTTGGTTCAAAGACCGGGTAAATGTTTTGGAACATAGTGTGTTGCCTCCTATTCTGGTTTGGTTTCCATGCATTTCAACAGATTTTCTCGCTTTCTTCCATTGTGGCTTTGACTGGAATGATGTTTATTCTCAATACGTTGCCTTCAGCTCTACATACCTTGTCGCTGTCAAAATATAAAATTCATTGTCGAATTTTATATTTATAATATAACTCATTTCACCAAAAAAGATTATGACGTTTTCTGAAAAAATTTTTTTCAGAAAACGTCATAAACATTTTTAGTGTTTCAACCACTTTCCTATCTTCTCACAGCTGCAGCACTGTATCAAATCTGTCGAGCACTTCCCTGCTTCTGTCGTGTGTGATGACAATGACAATCTTATCCCTGATGCCAAAAATCATATTGAATATTTCATTTGCTGTATCGGCGTCCAGATTGCTTGTCGGCTCGTCAAACACAAGGACATCGTAGTCGTGAATCAGAAAGCGGGCAATATCGATTCGCTGCTTCTCTCCGAAAGACACCTCTCCGGAATCCGAAATGTCAATTTCTTTGGAAACAAGGTCATTGTCAAGCTTTAGATTCTGACAGATTTGCGTCACGTCCGTATTTGGAATTTCCTCCCTATATAGTACGATGTTGTCTCTGACAGAGCCGTCAATCAGAAATTCATTCCGCTGGATATAACCGATTTTATTGTAAATACTGTCCGAATCAATTGCCTTGATATTCTGGCGGTTAATCGTAACATCGCCCTGATACTCGTTCTGTGTCAGATATTTCATCAGAAGCCGCATCAATGTCGATTTCCCTTTCCCTGATTCGCCGACAATGGCGTATTTCCTGCCCGCCTCAAAGGTCATGTTAAAATCGTGAAAGATTTCCTTGCTGCCAAACTGCAGATTCAGGTCATGGAACGCAATCTCCCGCACTTCCCCGGCAATCTCTTTCTCCGTTTTTTCTGCTATCGTCTGTTCGTGGTCAATCCGCTGGATAATCTCACCCGCTGTTCCCATCAAATTTTTATCCTGTACAAAGCTCTGTAATGGAGAGAATACGCCGTTTAACAACTGCACTGCAGAAATCAGGAGTCCTACTGTCATACTTCCGTTAAGGACAAACCATATTCCGACAGCCATGCACGAGAGCTGGGAAAGCATTCCGATAAACATACCAATGTCGGTGGAGGCAACTTTTGCAAAGAGATAGCTTTTTCTGGATTTCTCATAGGTGTGGTCGTTTGCGTCTAATTTGCCTCTGAAAATCTTTCCCAGCCCCAAAAGCTTTACCTGCTCAAAGCCCTTTAGATAGTTTTCAAGCACTGCCATGTAATTGCTGTTATTTTGTGTGTACTCTACCGTCTTCTTTGCCATGACTGCTCCCGGAATCTGGGAAAGGAAAACCGTCAGGATGGAGAGCGCGACAAACGACAGTCCAAGTTTCCAACTGATGATAAAAATAGATAAAAGGCTGACTGCTGCCGTTAAAATGTTGGATATGATGCTGCATTTTGGCATCAGATAATTGTCCACCACAAGGTCGATATCCTTCGAGTAAAGGCTCAGATAGTGACCGTTTTTTTCGGACAAAAAGACATTCAGCTCCTTGTGGTAAAGCGCCTTGTAAAGATTTGTCTTCAAGCAGCGGACAATCTTATTGACATAGACAATCTTAGCGTAATCGTACAAAAACGAGGCAATCAGCCCGCACACTGCCATGCCGATGCACAATAGCATTGTTGTCTGAAGCGAATCGGACGGATTGATCACCACATCGACCACGCGTCCAAGGCAAAATGAAAATACTGCCATGAAACACGCTGAAACCAACCCAAAAAATGCCGTTACGATATAAATTCCCCTGTATCTTCTCTCTGCTCCTGCCATCTTATGATCCCTCCATATAACTGTAATCAACAAACTTATTACGCAATCATCTGGCTGATTCCAGTTTGATTCTGACCATTCTCTCCTGTAATCAGCAGACTTACCGCGCAATCATCATTGCATTCCTTTGTTTTATCATCATAAGAAAAAGAACCACCGATGTAAATAGCTTTCCATCAAGTGGTTTGCTTTGGGAACTAAGAGGTTCTGTTACGGCCATTATCCTGCTGTCGGCAGCAGTCAGATGAACTCAAATAAATCCAGCTGCCCGTTTTTCCAGGATTTCTGAGCAGCATCTCTGACAAGATCGTCCTCCCGCTGATTTCCAATCAAAAAAGGGGAGCGCGGATCGTGATTTCTCATATTGGAATTCACTGTGACCTTGTCGTAATTGGCATAACAATAGAGACAGCCATGCCCGCAGGTGTTATATGCACCGATATCAGCGCCAAGCAGGCAGGCACATTCCGCCCGCGCCATTTTCTTCTGAGGAACATCCAGCTTACAGCCCAGGGCTTTTTCCAGCACAGCCTTTGACATACAGCCGTCGGCATCGACATTTTCCCTTGCGAGCGCAGCATTTTCGCAGCACAGATGAATCTGTATCCCATACGCGCGCGCCGTCTCAGAAAAGGCTTCGATCAGCTGTTCCTGCTCCTCGTGCGTGACACTGCGTATTCCGCAAAAGTTTTTCTTTGTCTTTTCATACAAATCAATAAAGCTGACTACGCACTGGCCGGTGTAATCCGAAAGTATTTTCGCCATCGCCGCAAATTGTCTGATGTGACAGGCGACAGAATACTTTTCTGTTATAAAAACAGGATCATACCGCCAGCTGATTCGCTGCTTTCCTGTCAGGTCAGAAAGTTGCTGAAAGGACGCAATCACCTGCTCTTTTGGCGGGACAAACGGTTCAATGTCTGCCTCGTAAGGCGTGATTGTCACAAACCAGAACGTATCAAAAGTCGACAGTAATGTCTTTCGTGAGGCGATATCCTTCAGCATTGGCAGCGGGTTCTTGGTGCAGAAAACCATAATATCAATCACTTCCGGATTCAGCAGATATCTTGTGACCTGTGACGGATAATAAGGATTTCGCACCAGCACATAACCTTCCCTGATGCGGTTGTAAAACCATTCACTGTAATAAGCGGGGATATCGGTCCTGCTTCCTGTATTTAATATCATAATAATACATCTCCTGCAAATTGTGACGCATCTATGAAGCAACGGTTAAAACTGATTTTCATTCCATTCTAAAAAATCTGGTCGCGAATTTCCTTGAAATATGCTGCCCCATTATCATCGATGCCCTTTATCCTATTCTCTTCTGCCATTTTGATAAAGATGTCCATCTCTGCCCTTGCATCTTCTTTCTTTCCTGGTAAGTTTTCAAAAAAACTCTGTATTTGATATGCGCTTTTAAACGGCTGCCCCCTCATTGCGAACACTTCTCCAAGCCCCTTGCACTTTGTCCATCCACAGCTTTTCATGTAAACCAGGTATGTATGCATACTCAAAGTAGGAACCACCTTCGCCAGAAATCTGTCATAAAACCATTCGCCCACTCTGGCACATTCCTCCATATCCTCCTTATTTGTCCAGTTATAGACCAGCTCGTCCCAACCGATCTGCATCATCCAATCTATAATGGCACTATGACCCGGAATATATAATGTTCGCTTTATATCCTCACATATCTCCTCATCATGGCACTGTATATGCCCCTCTGCCACATAGGCATGGCTCGATGCATCCCATCTTATGTATTCCAGCGCAGCTTTGATTGCCTTCAATTTATGGAATTGCTTTGTTGAATAGGCGCCTCCCTCAATCTGTTCATCGAACCATGCGATACACTGTTCATCGCTGCATATTTTAATAAAAGCCGCCGCTGTCAGAAAGCTATCGTTTTTTTCCGCTCCCCCTTCCTTTTCATACTGCTCCATCACAAAATCCGCAATCTGCGGATTTTCTCCAAGAACAAGCGAGCTTGCCAGATGCATACCCATCACCTGCTCCCACGAACGTTTCTTTATATCATACCATTTCTGATTTCCAGATACTATAATGTCATACCGGATTCCACGACGGCACAGCCGGATATTATCTTCAGAAATACTATGCATAATAATATCATACTGAATATCATCTTTTATAAAGCCAAAGTTTTCTTTATTCGCAAGAAGAGTTTTATAACATTCTAAAACTTCATCTCCACTCTTGCCAATCAGTGCCTCTACACACCGACAAAACCGATACTTGAGCGTTTTAATGAACGGACAATATTTCACATCTGCACGGCAGTTTTCACAAAAATCCGTTTTGGACAGTTCCTGTTCCTCTTTTGATTCTAACAATCGCGGAAGTAGTTCCATACACAGTCGGGAAACAATCTTTGAAGCACTCTCTGAAGTTGATGCAATCAGGTATTCGCATGCTATCTCCGTCTTGTTTCTTACGATATCCTCGAAAATCTTCATCACTCTGTCATCATCCATATACCCAAGTGAGCAGAGGGCTCTCTCTCTATTTTTACCTTTTTCTGTTTTTACCAGATTCAGCAGCAATTCGGTATTAGACTGGTCAAGGCGAAGCAATCTAATCAATTCAAAACGTACTTCCTTTTTTGCATCCTCCAACATTGTCCTGTAAAAATCATTTTCCTTCTCTCCGGCAATCGCCCCTATAACTCTTAGCCTGCGAACCATCTCTTTCCTGCCCTTGGGATTAAACTCCTTCTTTAACCATGGTATGACAGATGCATCCTCATCCAAAAGCCACTTCTGCACCAGATTTGCAAACTCTGAAAAGGGGGATCCAAGCGCCTGAACCATCGCATAACGAACGCGGTAATCCCTAAATATATCCGGTTTCATCCTGTGCATTTCTTCCACGAGCAGGTAATTGCCGCTTCTTCTGGTCGTAAGCCCCTTCGTCAAGGTAGATACCTGTGAATACGGCACATTGACAACCGAATTCATCGTCGATGCTGCAATATCCAAATCCTGCATCTGCCCTGTTACTTCAACAGATCCCAGTGTACAGATGATTGCATCTACGAGCGTGATTGTCTCCAGCAATACGGACGCCGGATTTGCGCAGTCTGCTGATATCAACCACGTCACCTGCTGATTTAGTTTTACAACTACTGGCGAAATTATTTCCAGCGGTTTGATCGCTTCTGCCGCTCTCTTTAGTCGAAAATCTTCCTGCAGTAGATTCGTACCTGCAATCACTGCCGACCGCAAGCAATTTCGCAATTCATAGATTGGTGTAATATCCATTTTTAATACCTTTTTTCATCCCATAGTATCTAAAAACCAGTATATTTTACATGTTCAAATTAATTGTGGTTCTCATCAATAAAAATTCGGCATCGGCGAATCAGGGTATGCGTTGCACATATTGAGCACATAGGGCCACTTGCCAGTATCTTCTATGATGAATCCATAGACTACACCCATATGACGGTGCCAATGCCGGAATTGTCCCAGTATCAGACGAAATCTGCTCATGTCACAGTTTGCCGGATTTTCGCAGAGCATTGTATCCTCAAGCGCTGCGATATAATCTTGTATTTTTTCCTGGATCTGTGTAAAATAACCTTCCAGCTGCTGTCTCGTCAGACTTTCGTCTTCCTTTGGAATGACATTCAGGTCTGCCAGCGTATCTGTGTGAAATTCAGGACTGGCGTAATCAGCGTCACAGGGATTGATGTACCATCTGTCCATAGAATACAGCATATGATAGAGGTACTTCCACATCGGAATCCCGTCATAGCGCTTCTCCCACAGCTCATCGGGAATACATTTCATCAGATTTTCCGTCTCCCACAGTGCCCGTTCTGTCAGGTATCGTATATCATCACTTAACATAAAGTCTCAACCTCCATAAACGATATTCAAAAAACGCTCAGGCGACACAAGCGCCTCCTCCAACAAATGCTGCCTCGACAATCCCACAAAAACCGCGGCTGCTTTCGCCTGACAGTTGATTGATTTCTGCGGGTTAAATTCAATGTCAGAAAAGCTGTCGAATCTGGTCATTTCATTGGCAAGATCCTGATTCTGCATCAGTGCATTTGCATAGAGCCAGTTATAGAAATAGTCTTTTGGTTCCAGCGGAAACTCCTGGTCAAAATACTGGAATGCAGTCAGTTTCCCGCTCTCGCGCAGCCGGATGTCCTTTTTTGCCTCTCTGGAACTTCTGCCCAATAAATCGATGTACGGGCCGCCTCCCTCAAAGACTTTACTGCCCTGAAAAGCGCATTCCACAGGGCAGATCTGCTGCGGTGTCCTGAGATTCAGGTTAAATGCGCTCAAAGCCACACCAAGTTCGGTCTTGCTCTTGGAAGAAATCTCCAAAACTGCATGTTCAGGATAGGATTCGTTGTATTGTTTATGTAAACTTTCAATCGATTTTTGCTTCTGCGATGCTGAAAAGCCAGAAAAGAATTGAAAGTTCACGTCGATTACTTTATAAAACGGCGCATCTGTCCGCGATTGGTAAACTGGTCTTACTGCCATACATATTCTCCCTAAATGATATGATTTCTCTCTGATACTCTAAGATATATTTCATTCATACTCCTTTTGGTTCTGGCTTGTCTAGGTATTTTTACCAGCGCACTTTCGATTTTTAAATGCAGCTTATCCATAATTCATCCGTCTTTCTTTCCGCCAGCCATGCCGCTCCCGGATAAAGTTCTCCTGTCCGTGCAAAATACTCCACACATTTTGCGCAAGTTTGGAATTTTGCATCTCGTCAGGTATGTAACTAAGAGGGTATCTTCTGCCCTGGAAATCACTTCACATCAAATGCTTCATAGAAATCCATTGCATCCATTTGCTGTAATCCTGAAACCTGCCCGTCGCCAAACTCCATAATCACGAGAGAACCGTCTGTTTTTCGGGCAATATCAACGGTTACAAAATTACTTTTTACCTTGTGGGCAATCTCTTCCAGCCAATGTTTTTCTTCATCCGTGATTTTTACATCCGCTTTTTCTGTCCAGTAATCCTCTATGTTCAAAATACGACCGGCGCAAATAAATACCCGATATTCTTCGGATAATGGCATGCCGCTTTTCTCATGAAATCCAATCTGCATCAGATGTTCAAATTTACGAAGTACAATACCGCCAACCAGCGACGCACCCTGCCGTTCAATAAAATTTCCAATCACTTTTGATGTGTTCTCTTTGTCGGCAATGTTCTTAATAAAACAGGCGTCATACCACTCATGTTTTCTGCTTTTCACGTAATCTTTTACAATGTAAGCTCCCTCTAATGCCTTGGCCATCTCCAACGCATTTTCAAGGCTGCCTTGCTCTTCCCATACTGACTTGGCAGTTTCTTCCTCAAAGTCAGAATACCACTCTGGCAGCAAATGATATGTTCTGTATTCATCCGGTGTATTGATTAGTACGATTCCCTTTTCTTCTAAAAGTGAATAAAAGCGTTCATACATTTCTGGTTTCATCATCCAGCCGCGGTAAATTGCCAGCCCGGATATGGACTCTCCATACAGAGATAAGCGTCCTTTTTCTAAGTCCTCATAACTAAATAATGCGCATGCATGGTTAAGGCCTGCTGCCTGATATTCTGCTTCATAATCTTCGTCTGCTTTCCGTTGATACAGAGGATGATTGCAGAACAGGAAGCTGATATCCCGCAAGTCCCTGACCAAAATATTGCCTGACGCATCAACACCATCCATTCTCTCAAACTGGATTTCTGCCGGCATATTTTCTAAACTTCTGCCCTCAGGCATTCTTCGAAACGACTCTATTCCTTTGACCTTAAAACGATTCCCCCACAAATCAACAAGGATATCCCCCACATGAATCATGGCATCTTTATTTTTCTCTAACGTATAAACGGTTCCTCTTTCTGCAATATCAAATCGCTCCTGAATTCTAAATACATCTTTCATGGAATCCAATATCTCCTCAAATCCAACATCCTCCATTCGACATCCTTATAATCTGCCGATAACAATACTAATTTTCGATATCCTGCAGCCATCCCCGCCCGCCTGCTCACGGTAAAGTGCACGATAGCAGGGCAGGATGTGCCGTCGTGACGCGTCCGCCCATATAGTCCCATAGAAGTCCCTGCGCATACCTTCAAGATTAATGCAATACTGTACTAGTTCATATCAAATAGCCAATAGCCTTCTTTGTGTAATGCTATATTTATTTCTTCCCATTTTTCCCGAAATGGTATTAAAACACTTTGTTCTTCTGTATATGGTATTATTAAGCCAAAACTTATCGGTTCTTTTTTTGTGTATAATTCAATGTAAGCTATTCCACCTATACGAAATTTTTTATTCCCAGCATATTTACATTTTTGTTTTTTCCTCATACATTTTGACAAAAGCGTCTCCTTATTATGCTTTCCCCACCATATAGCAGCACTTTCTTTTAAATCAATCATTTGTTCAATATTTTTATTATCTTTATACTTCAACATTCCATCAGATATACCTGTAATTCTGTTCATGTCGAATAATATAGTACCTCTCATAACTGGTTACTTTTTCAGAAAATCGCTGAATTCTTTCAGTTCTTTTTTGGTATCTTCTGAAAGTCGGTTGTATTCTGTATTATGGATTGCTCCTTCTAATGTATACAAATGTACCAAACACACATTTGGATATCTCTGCTTTAGTTTCAAAAATGCATCCTTTGCACCGGTCTCAATAAGTTTCTCAGAGGATTCAATGCCAACAGATGTTAGCTTTCTCGCCATTTCTTTACCAATATTCATCATGGATGTTAATTCTGACATATTTATTCCCTGCCTCCTATGTTTTTCTTATTCTTACAAATAACTTATCTCTTCATCATCATATTGTGAAATTCCCTTAAATCATTGTCTACCTTCTTATAAAGACTTTCATAATCAAATAAATATTCATACGCAATCTCTTCCTGCTCACACAGCATCAGCAAAACGATTGTCCCTGTCCTGAAGGCTTCCTTTCTTGCTGCACATTCATAATATACTAAAGCACTTCCGACCGGACCAATTCCTTCATAAGCTTCTCCCTTATCTGCCCATTCTGACACATATTCTGCAAATGCTCCCACATTTGCCGCTTCATTTGGTCTGTCATTATCTGACATATATTGTTCTGTCACTTGCATGCAATGATAAAATTCTTTCTCCCATGACTCTGTGCTATCGTCAAGTATAACTAATTCATATCTGTAACTATCCTGATATGATTCTATAACCTTCTTAAACTGCGCATGACATGTATCGATTGGGTATTCCTTAAATTGCATCTCTATTATTTCAGCAATGATTCTGTTCGTGCTTTCCTGTCCATACGCGAAAGAATAATTACCTATTGCATTGTAAGAATAAACGCGATCATTTGGCATACTATCGTACTCATACTCATATCCTTCATGCATTTTGCATGATGCAAGCAAAAAGGCCATCGCCTTTTGATAGGTTCTTTCCCTCTCCTCACTGTCAAGGCTTTCATTTCCGCACAGGATGTCCACGAACTCCATATATGCTTCCAACGTATCTGTAAGATTGTCAATTTTCAGCTGCCTGAAATATTGATCGTATTCGTTCTCCGTTTCAGGCTCTCTGGTTTGGATCTGGTTTTGCAGCCATTCAATACTGTTTCTGTATTCTTCCTCATAACTATTCCCAGTTATAAAAACATCGAATCCATATCTTTTTTCTTCAATTGCATTTGTTTCTGCTTCTTCTGAAACAAAGTTCTCTTTTTGTACTTTTTCTGAAACGAAATCCTCCTCTGGCTGTTCTTCTGAAACGAAATCCTCCTCTGGCTGTTCTTCTGAAACGAAATCCTCCTCTGGCTGTTCTTCTGAAACGAGAGCTTCCTCTGGCTGTTCCGTTTTGGAAGTATTCTGGTCGAATGTTGCATTCGTATCTTTTTTGGGGACACATGATGAAATGAGGATACCGATTAATACCACATAGGCTGTAACCCTTATTTTTTTACTCATAATACAATACACCTCGTTATCTCCATGTGTCTGCAGATTTTCCAAGTCATCCGCCACACCATCCATATCCGATGAACTTTGCCAGCTAATTCCAATAAGCCGCTCTTTTTCCGCAGTCCGGGTTGGAGAATTCCATTTTTCATTAATTCTCCGCTCCTGCCATGAGCAGCTGCTCCACAATCTCCGCATATCCTGCCTGTGAAGCATAGTACAAGGCACTGTGCTGATCGTTGTCCACCGCATTCACGTCTGCTCCCGCCTCAATCAGCAGGGCGGTAAAATCGTTCCTGCTGTTTTGCGCCGCCAAAATCAAAGGCGTCTGTCCCTCGATGGTTTTTTTGCCAATATCCGCCCCGGCAGCCAGCAGAGCCTTCCCCACAAAGAGATCCCCATTACCGGCGGCAACGTGAAGCGGCATAACGCCATGAATGTCGGCATTGTCTGTTTCGGCTCCGGCGGTCAGAAGCAGTTCCACTATCATCAGGTTAGACTGCCTTGTCGCCAGCAGCAGCGGCGATTCCCCGTCATTATTGCGTTTATTGACACTGGCAGGATCTTTTTCAAGTAAAGCCTTGACGACCTCACCCTGATTGTTCCAACATGCATGATGGAGCGTGGTATTCCCATAGGCATCGGCGTGCTTCGCAGCCGAAAGAGCCTGTACCAAATCCCGCAGCCCGCTCGTAGTCGCATAATCAATCGCCATGCGGCTGCCATTGTCCTTGATGGAAATATCAATTTCCGGATTTTGAAGTAACTTCAAAGCGGCGTCTGTCCTGCCATTCTGGGCCAACACCATCAAAGGCGTCACTCCGTTATTGTCGGTACAGTTTACATCCGCTCCCGCGTCAAGCAGCAACGAAATAATCTGATAATTTCCGCTCTCCGCCGCGAAGTGAAGCGGCGTCCTGTTTTTCTGGTTGCCCAAACTGGCGTCTGCACCGTTGTCAAGCAGCAGCTTCACCAAATCCCGGGCGCTTTTCAGACACGCATAGATGAGCGGCGTATTGCCGGACTCGTCCCGCTTGTTCACATCCACGTCTCCCCTCTTAAGAAAGGTAAGTACAACATTCTTTTGATTATTTTTACATGCCTGTAACAGCATATTGTCAAGCTGCATAATTCTTCTCCTATCGTTCAATGTGATATTGCTCCAAAAAACGTAAAATCGGGGCAGCCTCCTGCCTTCGTTCCAGCCGGAGCAGGCACAGTGCAGTCAGCCACCGCACCCGAATCAGGTAATATCGCTCCATGCCCTCGCCTCCATCAGGATCCAATGGCAGCAATACCGTATCTTTCGACGCTGCCACTGCCTGCTGGAAACCTTTTCGCTCCGCAGCGCTTAATCCGGCAGGACTGCCTAAAATCTGCTCTGCCCGCTTCAGCGGTGCCAGGGCACGTTCATACTCTTCCAGCAAAAAGAGACACAGCCCACAGTTAAATGCCGCTGAAGCAGACAGCTGCTCCACCCGCCCCGGTTCCAGGAGCGGACGCGCCAGCAGCCATGCACCGGGATAGTCGCCTGTCGCCAGCGCCCGATACAAGGGCCCGTCAGCAGTGGAACTTATCTCAGTCCCTTTTCCATTTTCTAAAAAAGCCATATCAATTCCCCTTCCGCACCTGCCTCAAGCCAGAAACCTCCTTCAGACTTACATATGCCTGATTATACCACTGCCGGACAGTTCTGCAAAAGCGCCCTGTCCAAATCAGCACATAAATCGGCAAAATCGGTATTTCGAACCGATACCGGTAAAATTGCGCCTGTCCACGGAACTGTTTTTCGTTATGTTTCTACAGTTCCATTGCACTTGGCAAGACAGGATTTTACGATTGTAACGCTCATGACAGCCGTCATCATTCCTTCGCCCCTCTCTTATACTTTTTATGGAAATACATGGAAAAGCTCTGGTGGAATTTTTTGCTGCAGGTCCTGCTGATTCCCAGCTTATCCCCGTTGCTCATCGTCAGCTCGTTCTGCATGATTTTTGTGACAGCCCTCAGATTCACAATATAACTGGTATGCGCGTACTCAAATCCCTGCGCGCCCAGCTGTGCATACCAGTCCTCCAGCCGCTCATTGCTCTGCAGCGTTTTCCTGCCGGCTGCACCGTCGGTCTCTACGATGATCCGGCTTCCTCTCTTTGTCTTTTCAATGTAAAAAATGCTTTCGACCGGAACACGCTGCGCCTCCCCGTCACTGACCACCTCCACCATTTCCTTGCGGCTGCGCCGTTTTGTCTCCCGCAAAAGCTCCTCGATATCCCGCATTCTCTCATCTGCGTCCGAATTTTTTAACAGGTATCGGTAAGGCTGCACCCTGAAATGCTCCGGATCCGGCAGAACCACCCCGGAAACAAAGGCAATCACGACGCCCTCATTCTGTTCCCTCAGCTTCTGCGCCGTCTCATATCCGCCCATTCCCGCCATCTGCATGTCCAGCAGAACCAGCTGACAGGCTCCGCGATCGGCCTGCAGGAAGTCGATGCCGTTCTCATATGTATCACAGACCATATCTGTTGTAAATTCTTTGCAGGCTTCTATATTCTGCTTCATTTCCTGCAGAAATGCTTTATTATCATCCACAATTGCAATTTTTATCATTTTTGTTTCCCTCTTACTTTTATAGTGGTCCTACAAGCAACAGGGCTTTATTAGAAATGCCGTGGAGCATATCCTGATAAAGCCCTGTCAATTAAGTCATAACCCGCAACTAACTCACCGACGCATTTGAGTTATATTTCATATTTACGCAACGCCTCCAGGATATTAGTATATGTCCTTATATCCCTGTATTCCAGTTTCATTTTCGCCAGATATAATTCGGCAACCGATTTACCCTTTACAGCCTCTTTTAGCAAAAAATATGTTCTTGCCACATCATATTCTTTGGGACCTTTACAAATATTGGCAAAGTCAATTATGACAGCAACACTTTCAGCGGTGATCATGATATTATAGGGATGAAAATCCCCATGGCATAAAGTGTTTCCTGAAGGTAAGCATTTTATCTTATCTGCCAAATCGCCGTCCAGAGATTCCTCACCAGACAAATTTAGCATCCATTTGGTATATGGAACTGCACCATCTACAGTATGCATAAGCCAGTTTTTATGAAGATTTGTAAATGTTTCCATAGCCTGGTCAAAAGTATGGTCATTCTGCACCAGTGACGCAAGGCTTTTTCCCTGCACTTTTTCCATGACAAATCCATATCGTTGATTTTCCTCTATCGGTTCAAACAGCTTAGGTATATTTTCCACTATCCTGCTTACCATACAGTGATTGTCATATTCATGCTGTACCGAACTTTTTGAATAACCCGGTTTGAATAATTTTAATACTTTATTTTCTTCCACCTCAAAAATTTCTGCTGTATTGCCTTCTGCAATTTTCTGCCGTTTTCTATTTTCCATTATATTTGTCCCTTTGGAAGTTCCTGATTTATTACAGCCACTGTATAAATGCAGTCTTATCATTTCTATTGTACCCTGCCTGTTCGTAGAACTTTAATGTACTGTCCTGCCTAGAACCTGTGAGCAGCATCATTTTATAGCAGTTTCTGCGCAGGGCAATTTCCCTGGCAACATTCAGACAGGCGGTCGCGAGACCTTTGTTGCGGTATTTCTTATCTGTAATCACATTTTCGATAAAGGCATAAGGGCGCTGTCCTCTTGTAAGATTGGGAATGATAACACATACGCAGGAAGAAACGATATTTCCCTCTTCTTCCGCAACGATAATGTGATGATTCTCGTCCGCAAGAATACTGTTCCAGACAGCCATCACGCGCTCATTTTTTTCAGGAAATGGATTATCATGGAGCTGCATATAGAGTTTCATGAGTTGTTCAAAATCGTTCTCTGTAATTTCCCTGATCATATGATTGGTTCCTTTCTATCTGTATTAACACTGAACGGTTATCTGAATAGACATTTGCAATTTCACCAGCATAATGAAACAACAATTCCCCGACAATCTTATCAAACTCTCTCAGAAGTATTATGCAACTATCGTACTCAAGATTATCTAATAGGAATTGCAAACTGATTCATTATTACAAACACTGACTCGCCCAGCCAATACATTTTCATAATCCTCGAGATTTTTCTCCAGAAGCCTCGGCGTGTCAAGCCCATAGGGGCACCTGGAAGCACACTTTCCGCAGTGCAGGCATTCCCTGATCTTTGCCATCTCCGCCTGCCACGTCTCGTCCAGCCAGTTTGCTGACGGAGACCGGCGCAGAAGCTGCGAAATCCGCGCACAGTTATTGATCTGAATGCCCTTTGGACATGGCATACAATAGCCGCAGCCACGGCAGAAATCCCCCGCAAGCTCCTTCAAATCCTTCTCATAGGTTGCCTTCATCTCCTCGTCCATTTCCGGCGCTTTCTCCTGATAGGACAAAAATTCTGCCAGTTCAGACGCTTTCTGCACTCCCCACAGCGGCAGCACTGCCTCATGCTGACATGCAAACCAATAGCAGAGCTTCGAGTTTGTGAGCAGTCCGCCCGCTAGTCCCTTCATGCCGAGAAAGCCCATTCCTGCCTCCTCGCACTTCTTCACAAGCGCAATCTCCTTCTCGGAAGAAATGTACGCAAACGGGAATTGCAACGTCTCATACAATCCGCTCTCAATCGCTTCCTCCGCCACATTCAGCAAATGCGCCGTAATTCCGATATGTTTGATTTTCCCCTCTTTTTTCGCTTTTGCTGCCGCGTCATAGACACCGTCCTCGTCGCCCGGACGAAAACATTTCGGCGCACAGTGCAGCTGATACACGTCAATGTAGTCTGTTTTTAACAGGCTAAGAGAAGTCTCCAAATCCTCCAGAACCTTCTCACCTGTCTTGGCCGTTGTCTTTGTCGCAATATAATACTTGCTCCTGTCAACACCCTCCAGGGCAATGCCCAGCTTCTTCTCACTGTCGCTGTACGCCCTCGCCGTGTCAAAGAAATTCACGCCGCCGTCAAGTGCCATGTGAATCAATTTTACCGCACTGTCAACGTCAATCCGCTGAATTGGCAGTGCCCCAAAACCGTTTTTGTTCGCAATAATTCCTGTGTTGCCAAGTTTGACTGTCACCATCGTCTGATCCTCCTGATTATGTTCCCTATCCATTTATTTTGCCCTTCAAAATTGATATTCTATCTGTTTCATCCTCTATGGTTTCATACAGGTCAATATCGCATCGACACCATACAGCATGGTATCCTGTCCGTCCAGATATTTATAGTTTCCATTCGCCGCCAGCATACTGCTGATTCCTGTCATGATGAGCCAGATGTTTGCTGCCGCCTTGCAGCTGTCTGTCTCCGCACGCACATCACCTGATGACTTGCCCTCTTCGATCTGGGCTGTCAACGCCTGTAGAACCTCATTTCGCACACCCTCATCTGTAATCTTATAAAGTGCGGTAAAATGCTGGAAATTAGCATTTTTTTCATACACATACGCAAATGCAGCCTTGATCAGAGCTGTAAAATTGTCATAGAAGGACGCCTGTGGGTTGGTGGCCGTCCTCGCTTTCGCCATAAGTTCCTCGTTGCACCGCTGCGCTACAATCAGGTTGATCTCGTCAATATCGCGAAACCGATTGTAGATCACTCTCCGGTCACAGTTGAGCTCCCTGCAAAGTCTTGTGACAGTCAGTGCATCCACACCCTCCCGGCATCCGATATTTACTGCCAGGTCAACAATCCGCTTGCTTGTCTCATCCTCAATTCTTTTTCCTTTCGAGAACGCCATATCACTCACCCCATTCTTATTTAAAATTTGTTCGATTTTTTAAAAGGTGTAAAGTCTTACATTATTCTATAGGACTCTACACCTTTTATTTGCGGCTGATACTATTTCATTATTACTCTTTGATCCTGTCGATCTCTGCCAGATTAACACCCAATGCGGATAAGGTAACTTTTAATTCTACATATCGTTTGTGCATCGAATCATACGTCTCTGGATTGCTTTCTTTAATTGGTACCATCCAATCCTGCAATCTGGAAAACTCAATCACATAATCTTTTATTATATCTGCTGCACTTGGCATACAATCACCAACTCTCTTTTATTATCTGTACCGATTGTTATGATTTAATCATATCAGATTCCAGGGAAAGAGTAAAGCCTAAAAAGCCCGAATTCAAAGATTTTAATTCGCCGCGATCGCATTACCTGTATACAACTGATAATACTTGCCCTGCGCCTCAATCAGTTCATCGTGCGTACCGCGCTCGATAATCCGGCCCTGCTCCAATACCATGATGCAGTCACTGTTCTTGACTGTTGAAAGTCTGTGCGCGATCACAAATGTCGTCCTGCCGCTCATCAGCTTATCCATACCATCCTGCACAATCTTCTCGGTACGCGTATCGATCGAACTCGTCGCCTCGTCGAGAATCAGGGCTGGTGGATCGGCGATCGCCGCCCTCGCGATAGCAAGGAGCTGCCGCTGTCCCTGACTCAGATTGGCGCCATCGCCTGTCAGCAGTGTATTGTAGCCATCAGGGAGCTTTTCGATAAACTCATGCGCATTTGCAAGCTTTGCCGCCGCGATAACCTCCTCGTCCGTGGCATCCAGCTTTCCATAACGGATATTTTCCATGACCGTAGCCGTAAACAAATGCGTATCCTGCAGTACGATACCAAGCGAGCGCCGCAAGTCTGCCTTCTTGATCTTGTTGACATTGATATTGTCATACCGGATCTTGCCATCCTGGATATCATAAAAACGGTTGATCAGATTGGTGATCGTCGTCTTGCCCGCACCCGTAGAGCCTACGAACGCAATCTTCTGTCCCGGCTCTGCGAACAGCTTAATATTGTGAAGCACGATCTTTTCGTCCGTATATCCAAAGTCCACATCGTCGAACACGACACCGCCCTCAAGCCGCTGGTAAGTAGTCGTGTCGCTGTCCTTGTGGTAATGCTTCCACGCCCACATTCCAGTGTGTTTCTGCGTTTCCCGGATCTCTCCGTTTATTTCCTCCGCATTGACAAGAGAGACATATCCGTTATCAGCCTCCGGCTCCTCGTCGAGCATCTTGAAGATGCGGTCAGCTCCGGCCAGCGCCATGACAACCGAGTTAAACTGCTGGCTGACTTGGTTGATCGGCATATTGAAGCTCTTGTTAAAGGAAAGGAAACTTGCAAGCCCGCCGAGCGTCAGTCCGCCAATGTTTCCCAGTGCCAGTATACCACCCACAATCGCGCACACCACATAGCTCAGATTTCCAAGCTGGGAGTTGATGGGACCGAGCATATTACCAAACTGGTTTGCATTGTATGCGCTCTCAAAAAGCTCCTGATTGAGCTCATTGAAGCGCTCCATGCTCTCCTCCTCGTGGCAGAACACTTTGACAACCTTCTGCCCTTCCATCATTTCCTCGACAAACCCGTTCACTGCACCGAGCGATTTCTGCTGCGCCACAAAATACCTCCCGGAAAGTCCGGTTGCCTTCTTCGTGACGAAAAGCATAATGGAAACCATAATCAGCGTCGTGATTGTCAACGGCACACTCAGGATTATCATGCTGACAAACACGCTGACGATCGTGATGGCACTGTTCAAAAACTGCGGCATACTCTGGCTGATCATCTGTCTCAAAGTATCAATATCATTGGTGTATCTCGACATGATATCACCGTGCGGGTGTGTGTCAAAATACTTGATCGGCAGCGCTTCCATCTTGTTAAACATATCATTCCTGATGTTGCGCATCGTGCCCTGGCTGACATTGATCATGATCCTGTTATACAGATAAGATGAAAGTACGCCTACGGCATAAAAGCACGCCACGCGGAATATGGCATGCGCCAGTCCTGAGAAATCCGGATTTTCCGTTCCCAGAAGCGGCATGATATACTCATCGATCAATGTCTGCGTAAATAGCGTTCCCTGAATATTTGCAAATACACCCACAAAAATACATATGACAACAATCACTACATGCGGGGTATAATTTTTGAGCACATATCCCATAAGCCGCTTAAAGAGCTTCCCGGGATTTTCAATCTTTGGTCTTGGTCCTCTCATCTGACGTCCTGGTCCTGGCATTAGTTGTCACCTCCATTATGATCAAAGTCCGCGTTTCCGCCTGTCTGTGATTCAAATACCTCACGGTAGATCGGACTGTTCTCGAGCAGCTCATCATGTGTGCCAAAAGCAGTCACCATACCATTATCCATGACAATAATGCGGTCTGCGTTCTGTACACTGCTCACTCTCTGCGCGATAATCAGCTTCGTCGTGTCCGGTATCTCCTCCACAAATGCCTTTCTGATTCTGGCATCTGTGGCAGTGTCCACCGCACTGGTGCTGTCATCAAGTATCAGAATCCTTGGCTTTTTGAGCAGCGCCCTCGCGATACAAAGTCTCTGCTTCTGCCCACCGGATACATTCGTACCACCCTGTTCGATGAAAGTATTGTACTTATCAGGCATTTTCTGTATAAACTCATCTGCACAGGCAAGCTGACACGCCCGGATACACTCCTCCTCCGTCGCTTCCTTGTTGCCCCAACGAAGGTTTTCCAGTATCGTACCACTGAAAAGAACATTTTTCTGCAGCACGACTGCAACCTGATTTCTGAGCGTCTCCATGTCATATTTGCGCACGTCGAGTCCGCCCACCAGCAGTTCTCCCGATGTGACATCATACAGACGGCTGATGAGATTGACGAGACTTGATTTCGCACTTCCCGTACCGCCGATAATGCCGATCGTCTCACCGGACTTAATATTCAGATTAATGCCGTTCAGGACTGGCTTGCTGTCCTTATTGTAGGCAAATGATACATTTTGAAACACAATGCTTCCGTCCTTCACATCCATGACAGGCTCCTCTGGGTTCTTAAGGTCTGTCTGCTCTGTCAGAACCTCGGCAATACGCCCTGCACTGGCATAACTCATGGACAGCATAACGACAATCATCGACACAATCATGAGACTCATCAGGATATTCATGCAGTATGCCAACAGGCTCATCATCTCGCCTGTTGTAAGACTTCCCGCAACAATATTCTTTGCTCCCAGCCATGAGATGAGAAGAATGCATCCATATACTGTCGCCATCATCAGCGGCATATTGATGACAACGAGCTTCTCTGCCTTCAGGAACATGTTGTAGATATTCTGATTTGCCTTTGCAAACTTATCTTTTTCATATTCCTCGCGCACATATGCCTTCACAACACGTATCGCAGACACATTCTCCTGTACACTCGCGTTCAAGTCGTCATACTTTTCAAATACCTGACGAAAATGCTTGTTTGCCCTTGGCAAAATGAGCGAGAGGCAAATTGCGAGAAAAATCACTGCCACGAGATAAATGCTGGCAAGCCGCGCATTGATGGAAAACGCCATCACCATCGCGATGATCATGGACGCCGGGGCACGCATTGCCATACGCAGTACCATCTGGTACGCGTTCTGCATGTTGGTCACGTCCGTAGTCAGTCTCGTGATCAGGCTTGATGTAGAGTATTTGTCAATATTTGAGAACGAATAGGTCTGGATATTCTCAAACATTGCTTTTCTGAGGTTCCTTGCAAAGCCTGTCGATGCCCTCGCACCGTACTTAGCTCCCATAAGACCTGCCCACAATCCGACCAGCGCCATCACGATCATCAGACCGCCGATCTTGTAGATATGGTTCAGGTTTCCCGCATTGACACCATCATCGATGATCGATGCCATCAGCAGCGGGATAATCATTTCCATGATAACCTCCAAAATCATGAAAACAGGCGTAAGTATGGAATCTCTTTTGAATTCCTTGATTTGTGCGCCTAATACTTTTAGCATAAATAAACCTCCATTCGCATATAATTCAATCTATTCATAAAATAAACATAGATTTCTCTGACTATTGATTCATGTTCGTTACAAGCATCTGTGCAACTTCGTAAAAAACATCGAGTTTATCCTCCGCTATTCCCTCAATCACCGTACTCTCCATGTCCGCAATCATCTCCTTTGTCCTGGCTGCAATTTCTTTCCCCTGCTCGGTCAGAAAGATCTGTTTCAGTCTGGCATCTCCCTCCACTGCTGTGCGCCTGATGTATCCTTTCTTCTCCATAAGCTGTAAAATCGTAGTCACTGTGGATCTCTTGATACAGAAATCCGACTCGATTGTCTTCTGATAAATCGCTCTCTCCTGATTGTGATAAAGGTATCCCATGATCCAGCCATGCATTAGTGTCACCTCATCCAGTCCTGCTGCCATACCACAAGTTATAAATTTCTTCTTAAATGCGCCATTCAATTCCCGAATCATATGCCCTATTTTTCTCGGGTCAGGCATATTGCGGCAGCAGCTGTTAAACTCTTCCATGTCGCACTCACCTCTTTCCTATGGAATATATAGAACTCAAGTTTGTTTGTCTTCAAACTGTTTGTGTGCTAACATTCTATTCCAATTTATAACATATGTCAACACCTTTTGCACACTTCACACTTTTTTCATATTTCGCTCCTTGACCGCAGTCCGGAACAGCACGCTGCCGACAAAACTTGATAAAGGTGTATCGTTTCGAAGCCCTCACCTCATCACGATACACCTTTTATTGTGCGGCAGTCCGCCGATACTTTTCCTTGTGCGCTTTCGTAAATTGCAGACTTGGTCTATGGGTTTTACGGTCAACCACAGCTAATCCCTATTGCTTAATCTGCTCCTGCGTGATACTGTCATTACCCTCGCCATACCAGCGAAATGTCATCTGCATGGAAAAGCCTCCCTTCCAATATCAAAAACAATGCCTTCCGGCTGCAACGCGCTCTTCCCGCCCGTCAGGAAGAACAATGACCGCACTGGTATTTGCTGGAATGACAAAGAGTTGGCAATCTCCATGTATTGGCAGAACTTCTCCAGAATACGCTTCCGCATCGTCTCTACCTTTGGGAGTGTGGCGAGCCCATCCCACAATAAAATGAAACTCCCCGCAGCAAGCTGCGGGGTATCAGCCCGAGACTCACTTCGTTCGTCATTAGTTTGTTGCGCAGCAAGCTGCGGTGAATTAAACCCTATCTTTGATTAAAATACAATTTGATAACATCGTCCTGCCAATGGAACAGTTTATCTTTCCACATAGATCTCTAAGAACGATGTGATTTTCCCATATGTGTACTCACCCTCAATCAGACCAAACTCCGGATCATAATACTTATTATCATAAAGCAGCGTCCAATGTGTATATCCCGCATCTGTATGGACTGTCAGAATCGAATACTTGTAGGGAACAGGATTTTTCTTGGAAATCCGTTTATTTTTTTCTGCGTGACCAATACCGTAAAAATCAAGCACTTCTATCAGTTGACCGATACTTGTAGATCCATCTGTTTTCATATCTTTGATCACTTCTTCAACACTTTTTCCTGCAATCATGGCAATACACGCCTGTCCACACGTTGAAAAAGTAGGCTGCATAATCAATTCCATATAATTTCCCCTCCAATCTACTATTTTGATTTTAATGTATCACTCCACGACAAACAGGTGAGCTTGCCCTTATACTTTCCCTTGTGTTATATCCTTTTCCCTCGTGTTACGAATCCTTATAAGGGCAAAAATAAGGGAAAGAAAGACCTGTAACAAATTATAGCACAGAATAAACAGAGCGGGAAGAACTGATTGAAATGCTTTCTTAAATTTCTCCGACTGATAAGATATGAAATTCATATATGCAGAATACAATATGTACCATAACAGTGTTGATATAACCACATTTGACGCGTATCTTCTGCGGATTGACTGCAATAAGGCTGAAGATGGATTAAAGACTACTCCCTGCTCCCAATGTGCCTTAGATGCCTTAGCAATGGATGAGCCTCTTGAGTATGCACGATTGACACTTGACGGCAATCTGCAAATGTGGGTAGATGCAGAGGACAGCCTTAAACTATGGTAATCTTAATTCCCCCGAATTCGGGGGAATTATTTATGAAACTGCTATGAAAGTTTACAAGAAATATTTAAGCAAGATATCTGTAAAAAGTTATAATGAATAGCATGAAACTGTGGATTTATACCACTATTTATGATATTATGAAAAAGTAATTGAACAGAAAGCGTGGATGTGAATTTCCGATGTTAGATGCCCTCTAGTAACAAAGGAGGGTGATGCCCATGAGTACAATAGAAGTCTTGACTTTACTGTTGGTTATCTTTGCGGCTCTGTCTTACATAGACCATCATAATAACAAAAAGAAATAAGCATCCCAACCGTCCAAAGTGAAGATGCTTAATTTCTTATAATTTTGTATTTAACTGAGGGCAATCGGATAAAACACATCCGATAACCTTTCTACACAAAAACGGAATTAATTACGTAATAGGTTAACACCTAAAGCATGGAATAATT
>CAMWXE010000077.1 GCA_947178145.1 uncultured Lachnospiraceae bacterium
TGATGAGTGTGTGTCTGACAGAATTTGATGAAAAAGTGTATACAGAAGGCATCCGCGAGGAAGGCCGCGAGGAAGGCCGCGAGGAGGGTCTTAGGGCACTGGTATGCAGTTTAAAGGATTTCCTGCCTGATTTTGAATCTGTGTATACCGCTGTAGTTAAAAATGAGGAATATGCAAATGTCTCAAGGGAGCAGGCAAGAAAATATTATTAGCAGGCGAATGATTTATATGTATTTTATATTTTCCTTGCATTAATTGGTTATATTATGCCAGTATGGCAGAGTTATTGCTTTGTGTTGGAATTTTCGATTTTTAATAGCCGCAGTAATATTATGAGCTGACAAGGGAAGAACGCTGCTACCTGAAAGCCCATAGGGAGATGGAACAGCTTGGCAGGAAAAGCGAGGTGTTTTCGCAGTGCCTTATATCCTGCGTACAGATGCCGATTCGCGACGGCATTGCAATATGCTGTCCGAATATACCTGTTTACAGGCTTGTAAAATCCTACACGGAAGATGCGCAGTATCTTTTTCCGTTCTACGAACCATAACGGCATATTTAAAAGGAAACAATAACCTGCATACTGCCGGAGGCTTATAACACCGTATCCGGCAGTATGTGATATCAGGAGGCACATCTATTTTAAAAATATTTTTTACATCAGATAAGAAAGGGTAGCTTACAAAATCGGAACGGTTGATTGCGCAACTGTTCTGTTTTTGTATGTAAAGAACAAGAGGTATATATACATGGAAGAAATAGTCAAAAGAAAAATAATAACCGGATACACAGACATGCATGGCAGAGGATTTGTGGACAGGGGAGACCATCCAGGTGGAAGGGGAGAGTCTCATGCTCCGGCTGCTTCCGGCGCAGTCGAGGATGATTCGGATTGATATGTAGGATGAAAAAGCTATGTGAGAAAGACATAGCTTTTTTGTGTTGGATATTTTTTATAGTTTCAACCATAATATAATTTTTACATTGTATATTATGCTGATAAAAATAATATACAGTACAGGCATTTAGATGAAAATATTACACCATTTTGAAATTTTGACATCTGTGAATGTACAATTTTGAATGATAAAATAGAACTATCAAAGCAATACATAAAATTTTAAATCATGGACGGGAGGAAATCAAGTGAAGAAAAAATTAATTTCATTATTACTATTAACAACGATGGCTGCATCATTGTTTACAGGATGCGGCAATTCTGACAACAGCGCATCTACAGCCAATAATGCACCGACTGATAATGTAGTGCCGACTGACAGTGCAGCGCCGGCTGACAGTGCAGCCAGTGCAGGAAGCGATTCGGCGGCAGACTCGGGTGAGACGGTGACAATCAAGCTGTTTTCCAATCTTCCGGACCGCAAGAACGGACAGGGTCTGGTAGAGCAGATGATCATTGACGAGTATTGTGATACACACAATGTCATCATTGAAGTCGAGGCGCTTGACGAGGAAGCTTACAAGACAAAATTCAAGGCATATGCGATGGACGGCATGCCGGATGTAGTCAGTATCTGGGGACAGCCCTCGTTCCTTGATGAAGTGCTGGATGCAGGTGTGCTTGCAGAGCTGAATGAATCGGATTACGCTGATTATGATTTTATCGCAGGTTCACTGGAAGGCTTCAAGAAAGACGGGAAGCTGTATGGACTTCCAAGAAATACAGATATACAGATTGTCTATTACAATCAGAAGATGTTCGAGGATAATGGATGGACGGTTCCGGCTACATATGATGATATGATTGCGCTCTGTTCCGATATCAAGGCAGCGGGAATCACACCGATGGCAATGGACGGCGGCGACGGATGGCCGATGGCATGCTACCTCACGGATATTCTGGTGAAGGTTGCCGGAACAGATTATGCAGAGATAGTCCGCAATGCAGTTGCAACAGGGGATTTTACGGCGCCGGAACTGCAGAAAGCGACACAGATTCTGGTAGATTCCGCAGAGGCCGGTTTGTTCCAGGTGGGATATGACTCCCAGGATTATGGAACGGCAATGAACCTGTTTACCAATGGTCAGGCAGCGATGTTCAGTATGGGAAGCTGGGAATGTTCTATGGCATTAAATCCGGATATAGCGCCTGAGATCCGTGACAACATTCGCGCATTTACCCTGCCTGTTGTCGAAGGCGGCAAAGGTGGCGCAAACGATATCGCGGCATGGAATGGCGGCGGCTATGCAGTATCTGCAAACTCCGCAGTAAAGGATGAGGCAATCAAATTCCTGAACTATATGTATCAGCCGGATAAGCTTTCAAAATACGGCTGGGAGAATGGTGTGGGAATGTCTGCACAGGATCAGACGGCCTATCTGACCGGCGAGGAGACCGATCTGCAGAAACAGGTTATGGATATTTTGAAAAATGCGACGAGTGTTTCAGGAACACCAATCAATGACTGTGGTCCTTCTGCATTCAAGACTTCTATCGAAAGTGAGATTCAGGGTGTATCCAACGGTTCCGTAACCGTGGAGGATTTCCTTGCGGCAATTGGTGCAGCATGTGAATAAGGAACGGGCAACAGTTTCTAAGTACAGAAAATGAATTGAGGAATCAGTGGGAGGATGTTCCAAAAGAAATATACTTTTGCGGCATCCTCTTTCTTCATTCGAGATGCATGAAAGGAGAATTCTATGAAAAAGCTCTATAGCAACAAACTGGTCATTTTCAGCCTTGTTCTGCCGGGGGTGCTTGTCTTTTTGTTCGCAGTGCTGGCGCCAATCTGCCTGAGTGTCTATTACGGGTTTACCGACTATACCGGTATGGGGCAGGCGCATATGATCGGGTGGGACAATTATGTGAAATTATTTCATGACAGCGCGTTTGGACGCTCCTTAAAAAATTCGCTTCTGTTAGCGATAGGATTTATCTGCATACAACATCCGTTGGCAATTCTTGTCGCGGCAGTGTTAGACAAACTGCAGGGAAAGGCAGAAGGAATTTTCCGCTGTATTTATTTTATTCCCAACGTTATCTCCGTGGCAGTGATCGCATATCTCTGGAAATTCATCTATAATCCGGATTTTGGTCTCCTGAACAACATCCTGCATGCATTTGGATATGAGGGAAAGATCAATTGGCTCTCACAGCAGAATGCGATCTGGTCAGTCCTGATCGTATTGATCTGGCATGGGTTTGGATGGGGCATGTTGATTTATTATACCGGGATTAAAAACATTGATCCGGTATTGTATGAGGCGGCCTCCATCGACGGTGCAAACTGGTGGACGACATTTTTCAGGATCACGCTTCCCCTGATGAAGCCGGTAATCCAGATTAACGTGACAATGGCCATTATCTCTGCATTGAAGCAGATGGAAACAGTATATCTGCTGACAAACGGCGGCCCCAATAACAGCACGCAGTTTGCGGCAAACTATCTGTACCAGCAGGCGTTTAAGGCGTTTAAGTACGGATATGGCAATGCGATCGGTGTTGTATTTATCATCATCTGTGTGCTGGTGACAGTGTTTCTCAACACGGTATTCAGGGATAAGCAGGAAGCATAAGGAGGGGATTACATGAAAGAGAATGGAAAGAAAATTGGTCAGGTTGTGTTATGGATTGTGTTGATCATCGTTGCAGTTATCCAGTTGTTTCCCCTAATCTGGCTGGTCGATTTTTCACTTGGCAGCAGCAATGAGATGTTTACGAACGGTCTGCTCATCATACCGAAGACGATCCGGTGGGATAATTATGTGAAGGCTTTTGTGGACGGCAATTTCCTGCATTATCTGAGAAACAGTATTTTGATCAATACGCTTGCGGTTGTGCTTGTTGTGATCATATCGCTCATGGCGGCTTTTGCCTGCCAGCGCATGAAGTGGAAACTGAGCGGTGTGGTGAGTACGCTGCTCGTACTGGGAATGATGATTCCGATCCATGCCACACTGCTTCCGAATTACAAGATTTACAGCACACTGCATTTGACAGATACCATATGGGCATTATTGATACCATACGTGGCGTTTTCACTGCCGCAGGGCATGTTCCTGATGACCGGCTTCATCCAGTCCGTTCCAAAGGAATTGGAGGAGGCTGCGGTCATGGACGGGTGTGGAATCTACAGAATTGTGTTCCAGATCATCACACCGCTTCTGAAGCCTTCGATCGCGACAGTGGCGATCATGACTTTCTTGAATAACTGGAATGAGTTTATGATGGCAAGCACTTATCTGAGTTCACCGACATGGAAGACACTGCCGTTCTCCGTGCTGGAGTTCACTGGGGAATATTCCTCCAATTATGCGGTTCAGTTTGCGGTCATGGCGTTGACGGCAGCACCTGCGGTTATCGTATATGTCATTCTGAATAAACACATCACGAAAGGTGTTGCAATGGGCGCAGTAAAGGGATAAAATAAATAAAATTTTCAATTTATTTTTGAGCGCGGGAGGATGCTATGAATCAGATCAGGGATTGGATTAGGAGACTGAGTATTCGATGGAAGCTGGTTTTTTACAGTTATATCATCATTACACCGATTTTACTGCTGATCAGCACCCTTCTTCTCATACATAACTATCTGTCAGCGGTGCGAAGTGAAGAGAACCAGTACATCCAGAATGTGCAGGGGATCTCAGACAGCATCAGCGTGGTGCAGAAGAACATTATGGAAATGGGGACATACATCAGTATCAATGAAGAGATTAAACGGATACTGACTGCGGATGAAGCGGAGGAATGGAATCGTGACGCCAGACTTTGGCTGAATCATGCGCCAATGAAAATCATACAGGATATGGTGGCAATCGACGGACAGATCAAAACCGTTGCCATTTATCCGGAAAATGGCATCAATCCGTATCTCAGCTGTGTCGACCGTTCCTCCTATATCAGTGATATTGAACAGGTAAAAGAGCAGGCAATCTACGCGCTTGCGGTACAGGAGAAAGGAACATTTCTCTGGCAGAGAGTAGGGCGGTATCAATCAGACACATATCAGTTTAATCAGGGTGATAAAATCGTGATGTACCGCGAGATCTATGATATGGCGCGGAAGAATAAGCTGGGATTTGTTGTGATTGGTTCATCCGCGGAAATATTCGATGAGATTTGTCAAAATTCACTGCGGAACAGGCAGGAAGCGGTCGTTGTGATGAGTGAATATGGCGCAGAACTTGTGCGCTGCGGCAATATAGAGGATGAGACCATATCTGCGATCGTCTCGGAGAAAGTGCCAGAGCTTGTGGGGAAGGAATCGGTACAGAGCAGCGTATGGGGAAATTATATCGTTTATCAGTGCCGTGACGAGGAGATCGGGACAGTTGTCTATAAGATTGTACGCCGGGTGGGGTGGAGGGATTTGAGCAGCACAATCATTTACGCACCGATGGCATTGCTGGTTGGATTTCTAATCGGACTGTATCCTGTTCTGCTCCTGGTTTCTAATATTGTTTCCAAGCCGCTGCATAAGCTGGTTGTTGCGATGGATAACTTTAAACAGGGAGACTTTGGTCAAAAGGTGGAAGTCATGACACAGGATGAGGTGGGCGAGGCATCGGCATGCTTTAACAGGATGGTTGACGATATCAGGGAATTGATCGACAGGAATTATGTCATGGCGCTCAAGGAACGGGAGAGCGAGCTGGATGTGCTTCAGGCACAGATTAATCCCCACTTTCTCTACAACACGTTGGATGCGCTCTATTGGAAGGCAACGGAATCAGGAAATGATGAGATTGCAGAGGATATTCTCTCACTCTCCCAATTGTTCCGGCTGGTGCTGAACCGGGGAAACGGAATCGTGGCCGTCCAGACAGAGATGGAATTGGTGGAGCGCTATCTGCATATCCAAAAGATGCGGTTCGGAAAGCGTCTTGAATATGAGATTACAATCGATGAGGCGCTCAAGGAGGAGGAAATCCCCAAGCTGATTCTTCAGCCTTTTGTAGAAAACGCAATTGTACACGGCTTTGAAAAGGTGGATGGCAATTACATGCTGGCGGTTGCCGGTACAAAAAAAGAGAATCGCATGATTTTTGAGGTCAGGGATACTGGTATTGGCATGAGCAGGGAACAGATGGAAGCCATCTGGGACAGGGCGGACAGTCGAAAGTACGCAAGCCAGCGGATTGGAAGATATGCAATCAGGAATGTCAGGGAACGTCTGGAGCTTATCTATCATGAAGATTATGTGTTTCATATTGAGAGCGGAGTAGGACAGGGAACGACAGTGACAATAGAACTTCCCTGTGGTTTAAAGGAGAGCAGGCAGCATGAGTATCAAATTGTTGATTGCAGATGACGAGGATGTCATTCGCAATGGAATCGCAAAATATATACAACTGCACACAGACCGTTTTGACAAGATCTACCTTGCTTCGAATGGGCAGGAGGCGGTTGATATCATCTTTCGGGACAAGCCAGATATCCTGTTTCTGGATGTGCAGATGCCTCTGATGGATGGCATCGAGGTGATGCAGGAGGCAAAACGCGCGGGCATTCTGCCATACACGATGATATTGAGCGGTTACGATGAATTCAAATACTGTCAGCAGGCGCTGCGCTTAGGGGCTAAGGAGTATTTGCTGAAACCAGTGCGGTCCTCCGATATCCTGCAGATGGTAAACCGCGTGGCAGATGAACTGTTTGGAGCATCGGAAAAAGCTGAAATCCAGCCGGCAGAAGAGAAAAATCATTTGGTGGAATTGGCGAAGGAATATGTGGAGGAGCACTATTACGAGAATCTGATGCTGGCGGATGTGGCGCAGAAAGTCGGTATCTCCGCCGGGTATCTGTCCACACTTTTCCAGAAGCAGTTGTCGAAGGGATTTATCGATTATCTGAATGAAATCCGCATCGAGCACGCATGCACTTACTTACAGCAGAATTATTTGAAAACGTATGAGATTGCCTACAAGGTTGGGTTTAAAGATGAGAAATATTTTTCCAAGGTGTTTAAGAAAGTCAAAGGGCAGTCTCCTTCAGAATATCGGAAGTCAAACTGATAAAAAGAGTCTGGAAATAGGGTGAAAGATGAAGCGAAACGGAACAAAACAGAGAATGGGCAATCGACAGCTGGTTATCCTGGCTGTCATTGTCTTTGTAATGATTGTGAGCACGATTGTAGGTCTGATTTATGTGCGGAGGCATATAGAAAGTGTACTGCAGACAGGTGTGCATTCCTGTCAGGAGTACGACAGACATTATGCCTTCATCACAGAATCATATGAAGATAATTTTTGGAAAGAGGTATTTTGTGAGGCAAGGCAGTATGGGGAATCGCAAAATGATTATCTTGAGTGGATGGGAAATGGACTTGCGATAGAATATTCAAAAGACGAACTGTTAGAAATTGCGATTGCCTCAAAAGTTGACGGGATCATCGTTGAGGGGGACGGAAACGAGAGTACCAGGGAACGGATCAACGAGGCCGTAAAAAAAGGAATTCCCGTAGTTACGATGATGACGGACAGTTATGACAGTGCAAGGCAGTGTTTTGTCGGTGTCGGGAGTTATTATCTGGGGCGTGAGTATGGGAGGCAGATCATACGGATTGCAACGAAGGAGACCGGGGAGGTTTTGGTTCTCATGGACAGGGATTCGGAGGACAGTGCACAAAACATTATCTATAACGGGATAATCGAGACACTTGCCAATGAGGGAAACCACCTGAACCTGCAGCTGACGACACTGGCGGTCAATCAGGATTCTCCGTTCAGCGAGGAGGAGGCCATCAGGGATATCTTTCTGAATAAGGAGACGGTTCCAAAAATCATCATCTGCCTGAACGAAAAAAATACAGTCACTGCATATCAGGCAACCATCAGTTACAATCTGGTGGGTGAAGTGAGCATCTTAGGATACTCTGCCACAGATACGATTCTGGAATCGATTGACAGGAATGTTGTGGCGGCAACGGTTGTCGTGGATTCCCAACAGATGGGGATTCATAGTGTGCAGGCGTTGGACGAGTATGTGGAGACTGGTTATGTGAGTGATCTTGTGACGATGGATGTGTACACAATTACACCGAAAAATATAAAGGAGCACATGCCCGATGCTGTTGAACAAAATGAAGAGTAATACAAGGGGATTATATGTCAGTATCCGGATCAAGTTACTGTCTGTCTACCTGATTGTGATCGCGATTATTTTTGTCGTGAACCTGTACATTTATTTCAGCATTAATGAGATGGCAGAGAACATTGACAAGGTATACGAAAGCAACGCCATGCTGAATGAGATGCAGGGCAGTCTGGTCCAAACGCACAAATACATGGAACATTTTCTGGATACACGCGATACCGATGCGCTTGAAGGATATTACAGGAACGAACAGGAATACCGAAACGGTCTGAGAAATCTCAATACTACCATACTGGGAGAGACGAGTCTGATTGCAGAAAAGAACATCTATCATATGTCTGAATGTTATCTGGATGCCGCGAATAAAGCCATAGAGGCCAAGAGGGGACGGAATGTGACAAAGTATAAAGAGTCTTATGACGAGGCGGACAATCTGTACGGGTACATCAATTCATATATCTATCAATTGAACAACCAGCAGTTTTCCAACAATTCCGACAGCTACAAAAGCCTGTTTTCGGCATTGAGCTACTCGGAGACATCCAATCTGGTAATCCTTGGAATGGCGGGCACATTCAGTGCAGTGTTGCTGATTCTCCTGACGAGGGATATCACAAGCCCTCTTAACGGGCTTGTCAGGGCGGCGGGGGAAGTGGCAAAGGGAACATTGGATATCGAACTGGCGCAGAGCGTGCACAATGATGAGATCGGTATCGTTACTAATGCGTTTAATCAAATGGTAGGCAGTTTAAAGAATTATATTGAACAGATAAAAAGCAGCATGGAGCTGGAGAGTGCCATGAAGGAGAAGCAGCTGAAGATGGAGGCGCATTTGATTGATGCCCAGCTCAAATACCTGCAGGCGCAGATCAACCCACATTTTTTGTTTAATACCCTGAACGCTGGTGCCCAGCTGGCCATGATGGAAGGCGCTGACACGACTTACCAGTATGTGCAGAATGTGGCTGATTTTTTCCGGTACAATGTCCGGAAGAATAACAAAGTGGTAACACTCCGCGAAGAGATCGAGCTGGTGGATAATTATATGTACATCATTCAGGTGCGGTTTTCCGGCGATATCCGGTTTCGGAAAACAATCGATTGGGAATTGGTTGATGTGCTGATGCCGGGCATGATCTTACAGCCGTTAATAGAGAATTGTATCAATCATGGCGTTCGAACAGTGGAATGGGAGAAGATCATCGAATTGTCCGTGTACAAGGAGAGGGACAGTATCTGTGTCAGTGTGCGCGACAACGGGGTGGGAATCAGCGGTGAAAAGATTGAACGGATTATGCAAGGCGAACTGAGTTCTGACGACCTGAGAGAGGCTGCAAACGGTGTGGGGCTTGACAACGTGATCAGCAGGCTGCGGCTGTTTTATGGGAGGGATGGCGTGGTGGAGATCACAAGCGCCGGTGAAAATATGGGAACGGAAGTAGCGATTTATATTCCAATTGGAGGGTTAGGAGATGTACAAGATCATGATTGCAGATGATGAGGGGATCGCGATTGACGCGTTGCGGTTTATTATCAAAAAAAAATTTGGCGACAGCTGTGAGGTGGCGTCGGCAAAGACTGGAAGAAGTGTGATAGAACTCGCAGAAAGCTTCCGGCCGGATATCGCATTTATGGATATCCAGATGCCTGGCATCAACGGGATTGAGGCGATGAAGGAGATACAGAAAAGCAACAGGAGTATTATCTTTATCGTTGTGTCGGCCTATGACAAATTTGATTATGCAAGGGAAGCGATTGGCCTGGGAGTCATGGAATACATTAACAAGCCAATCAGTCAGAATGCCGTAGCAGATATTTTGCAGAGGGCTATGCAGAAGAAGGATCTGGAGAGAAGCAGGCGGAGCAATGACCTGCTTATAAAAGAGAAACTGGAGACGGTTGTTCCTGTCATAGAGAATGGACTGATCTATTCCATACTTTTTCAGGAGAATTATGCCCAGGAGTCGGAGAACTTTAAGCAGCTGCTTGGAATAGAAGAAAACTATGGGTACATCATGGTCGTAGAGTACGGTGATGCCGCGGAGAGCGGGCATCTGACGAACGCGGTGGGAGCAAGCGTAAGGCTGCAGCCCAACTATACAGAATTGAGGGAGACCATAAAGGAATTTTTTCCGGGGATTGTCGGTGCCATGATGGCCAATGCAGTCATTGTGCTGGTGCCATGCAGCGACGAGGCCGCCGCAAACGAGTACGAGGAACGGGTACAGGTGATAGAGACTGCGCGGAAAATGATCCGCAAATTGAGAAACAAGATGGATGCGCAGTTCCGTGTGGGGATCGGTGCGGTCAGGAAACTGGACAAAGCGGGACTGTCCTACACGGAGGCGATGAATTCTTTCCAGTATACGACAGGAAGTGTGGCACACGCAAAGGATCTTCCTATGGAGTGCAGCTACGAGGAGGATTATCCAATCCAGACAGAGAGGAATTTGTTTGAAAGGGTGCAGATGGGTGATGTGACAGGCGCAGTGACCGAAGCTGGCCATTTTTTTGATTGGATGATAAACCGGTATGCGGATGCCATCATGGATGTGAAGCTAAAAACGCTGGAATTTGTTCTGTGGGCAGAAAAGATATGCTTTGAGAGCGGCGGGAGCACCTATCGGTTTCAGTCACGCCATGATTATCTACCGGCGATCTGTGACTTTCAGAACGGGGAAGAGCTTCGTTCCTGGTTCCTGACGAAAATCCGGGAAGCGGCAGGCAAGGTACTTGGCAATAAAGAAAAGTCTTCTGTCAGTCTGGTAGAGCGGGCCAAGGAGTATATCAAAAGGAGTTATTTCAAGGATATTTCCCTGGACGAAGTGTCACGTGAGGTGAATATCAGCCCATATTATTTCAGTAAGTTGTTTAAGGAAGAAACAGGGGAGAATTTTATCGAGTATGTTACGGCAATTCGCATGGAGAAGGCGAAGGAGCTGCTCAGCAGGACGGATAAGAGCATGAAAGAGATCTGTGTGGAAGTCGGATATTCCGATCCGAATTATTTCAGCCGCTCTTTCAAGAAAAATGTCGGGGTGACACCCACCGAGTATAAGGAGGGAGCATGGTGTCAAGATTAATACATGTTTTGAACATAATGTTTTTGATCTGTGCAGTGTCCGTGATGCTAGTCGGGTGTCAGGAAGCGGAGGGCGCGCAGCAGGCGGCGGATGTGGCCAGCGGGAAGATTCAGATTGGCATGGTATTTGACAACTTTGTCATGGAGCGCTGGCAGAGAGACAGGGACGTGTTCGTATCCACGGCAAAGGAGCTGGGAGCGGAGGTCAATGTGCAGAATGCAAACGGCAGTGTGGAGGAGCAGCGGGAGCTGATAGAATACTTTATCGGAAAGAAAGTCGATGTGATTGTCATTGTCCCTGTTGACTCCGAGCCCTTGTTGGACCCGATCAGGAAAGCGCAGGAAAACGGCATTAAGGTCATCTGTTATGACCGCTTTGTGGTCGGGGCGGAACCGGATCTGTTTATTTCTTTCGACAATACAAAAGTGGGTGCCTTGATGGGGGATGCGCTGTGTTCCCGGTTGAACGAGAAGGATAAGGTGCTGATAATATGTGGACCTGTGACCGACCACAATGTGACGGAGGTGCAGAACGGATTCCGGGACGCGGTGGCAAAAAAGAATATCGGGATTTTGGATGTACATTATGTGGAAGAATGGAAACCCGAATATGCCGAGGCTTATATTAGGGAGAACAGCGCCCTGCTGGGCGAAGTGCAGGGGATCATGTGTGGAAACGACAGCCTTGCCGGGAAGGTCGTCAGTGTCCTTGCGGAGCAGAGGCTTGCGGGGGACATTCTTGTGACAGGACAGGATGCGGACTTGGAGGCATGTCAGAGAATTGTGGAAGGGATACAGTATATGACAGTTTATAAGCCTATCGAAAAGATGGCGGCATGTGCTGCACAGGCGGCAGTGATGCTGGCGGAGAACGGTGATCAGGAATCCTGTGTGTTCACGGCGGAAAACGGTGATTTGAAAATCCATGTGTACACAACGGAGGATGGAAAACAGATTCCTTATATTGAAATGGAGCCTGTTGGTGTGACTGCGCTGAATATACATGAGGTCATTATCGACAGTGGATTTCACCTGAAAGAAGATGTTTATCTGAATCGGCCGTATATGCTGGAATAGGATTTTGTTGTAATCACCAATAAAGTTATGACAAAAATTTGCTAACATGTACAATTTACAAAGTAATAGGATAAAAATGTCAAGAATGTGACAACCATAGTCAGATTAATCAATGTTATAGTGATAACTGTAACAAGCAGTTAACGATATGGAGGATAGTCTTATGAAAAGAAAATTGTTTCATCTTATTCTTGCGGCAACGATGACGATAGGTCTGTTGACAGGTTGCGGCGGGAACGCAAATTCATCGCAGTCAACGAGTACATCGGCAAATAATGCAGCAGGCGGGGCGACGGAAAGCAACGCAAATGACGGCGCAGCGGCGGCCCCTGAAAACAACACGGCAGATGGGGGCGTTCAGGTCGGTATTGTGCTCCCGACAAAGGACGAGCCCAGATGGCTGCAGGATCAGGCACAGTTCGAGAGCATCCTTGGCGATGCCGGGTTTACCAATCAGGTCTTGTTTAGTCAGGGTTCCTCCGCAACGGAGAAGACAAACGTAGAAACATTAATTTCACAGGGAATCCAGGTTCTTGTCATCTGCGCGCAGGACGGAACGGCGGCGGCAGCGGCAGTTGAGGAGGCAAAGGATGCGGGTGTGACAGTCATCGCATACGACAGACTGATTACAGAGACACAGGCAGTTGATTACTATGTGACATTTGACAGCTTTGCAGTAGGCGCTGCACAGGGACAGTACCTCGTTGACAATGCGCCGGATGGAACAGGGATTCCGCTTTATCTATACGCAGGTGCAGCGACTGACAACAATGCATTTATCTTCTTTGAGGGTGCATGGAGTGTTCTTCAGCCCAAGATTGCAGACGGAACATTCGTGATCGTAAACTCATCGGAAGCAGCTGCCCTGCAGGACAAGGTTGAGCTCTCACGCGATGAGGAAGGTAAGATCATTGGTCAGATCACGACAGATTGGGATTTCAATGTCGCAAAGTCCAAGGCAGAAGCACACTTGACAGCGGCAGGGAGTGACATGAAGGGCGATGTTCTGGTACTTGCTCCAAACGATGGAACTTCCCGTTCGATTGCAGATGTATTTGCATCAGATAAAGATATCACAAGCTATGTCATTACAGGACAGGACTCTGAGAAGGCATCTGTTCAGTACATCATTGACGGCAAGCAGTCTATGACAGTATTTAAAGACACACGTACACTTGCTGCGGACTCTGTAGCTATGACAGTGTCCATACTGAACGGCGAGACGCCGGCAACAGATACAACTTACAATAACAATGCGAAGGAAGTTCCTGCTAAGCAGACAGATATCGTTGTTGTGACAAAGGATAATGTAAAATCGGCATTGATTGATTCTGAATATTATGACGCTTCAGAGTTTACAGGATTAGAATGACATTTTAAAATCGAAAAGACCGGCTTTAAAAATGTTTAAGGTCGGTCTTTCAATAACAGAAAGGGTGAAAACATCCCGGACTGTGCGAAAGGAGGCAGGGCATGAGCGACTATATACTGGAAATGAGAAATATCACAAAAGAATTTCCCGGAGTGAAGGCCTTGGACAATGTAAATTTTAAAGTGAGACGTGGGGAAATCCATTGTCTGGTGGGAGAAAACGGTGCAGGAAAATCGACTTTGATGAAAGTACTGTCTGGTGTATACCACTATGGTACGTATTCCGGAGATATCGTTTACAATGGGGAAGTGCAGCAGTTCAGATCCATCGCTGACAGCGAGGAAAAGGGGATTGCGATTATATATCAGGAACTTGCATTGGTTCCGGAACTTAGTATTTATGAAAATGTTTACTTTGGCCATGAGATTATGAGTGGAAGAAGTATTGACTGGAATAAAACAATTGTGAGCGCGGCGGAGGTTCTGAAAAAAGTGGGCCTCAACGCAGACCCGTCCATGAAAATAAAAAATCTTGGTGTTGGAAACCAGCAGCTTGTCGAGATTGCCAAGGCATTGAGCAAGAATGTCAGACTTCTGATTCTGGATGAGCCGACAGCGTCCCTGAATGAGGACGACAGCGAGAATCTCCTGAAGCTGATCAAAGAATTGAAAGCGCAGGGCGTGACCAGCATCATGATTTCCCACAAACTCAAAGAGATTACGGCGATTGCAGATACGATTACGGTTTTGCGTGACGGTTCGACAATCTGTTCTATGGATATCACACAAAAGGCCATAACGGAAGCCGAGATTATTAAACACATGGTCGGCAGGGAAATTGAGAACATCTATCCGAAGCGTGAGCATAAAAAGATTGGAGATGTCTGCCTGGAAGTCAAAAACTGGAGCGTCGATGATCCGGTAAAGGGCAGGGAAATCCTTCACGATATCAATATCAATGTGCGCAAAGGAGAAATTGTGGGAATTCAGGGCTTGATGGGAGCCGGAAGAACGGAGTTTGCGATGAGTCTGTTCGGAAATCCTACCGGTTATAAGATAACAAGCGGCGAAATCATCATGGAGGGGGAGAAGGTTTCCTTCAAAAAGACGAAAGATGCAATCAAAAAAGGTCTGGCGTATGTCAGTGAGGACAGAAAGGGCAATGGACTTGTCCTGATACAGGACATTAAATACAACATTACCATCGCCAATCTGGAAGAGCTTCAAGAGGGAATCTCCCTGAATGAGAATGAGGAGATTAACATAGCAAACGGATATAAGGATTCCATTAATATCAAGGCGCCCTCCATCATGCAGAAGGTCGCCAATCTGAGCGGCGGTAACCAGCAGAAGGTTCAGCTTGCAAAGTGGCTGTTTGTGCGGCCTAAGGTTCTGATCCTGGACGAGCCGACAAGAGGAATTGACGTGGGGGCAAAATTTGAAATTTACTCGCTGATGAATAAGCTTGTAGAAGATGGAATGAGTATCATCATGATATCGTCAGAGCTTCCCGAAGTTCTTGGAATGAGTGACAGGCTTTATGTCATGTCTGCGGGAAAGATCGCTGGTGAATTAACAGCTGAGGAAGCAGATGAAAATAAAGTCATGGCAATGGCTATCAAATCATAGGAGGGAGTAACATGGGAAAGACAAATCAAAATGAACCGGAAAAAATGAATCTTGGCAAAGAGATTTCCGGTTTGGTTAAAACCAATATCAGAGACTATATGATGTACATTACGCTTGTCCTGATCATGCTGTTTTTTACATGGAGGACGAACGGAGGATTTATCACAGCGAGAAATATTTCCAATCTGATCAATCAGGCAGGCTATGTCGCAGTGCTTGCCATTGGCATGACGCTGATCCTTATCCTGAAGCATATTGATCTCTCAGTGGGCTATGTCGCTGGTTTCTGTGGGGCAATCGCGGCCATACTGATGACACAGTATGGTGTCAATGAGTGGCTGGCAATTATTATCGTACTGATTGTAGGACTTGTCATCGGTCTGTATCAGGGGCTTCTGGTAACAAGGGTTGGTGTTCCGGCGTTTGTTACGACACTTGCCGGAATGTTTATGTTCCGTGGTCTGCTGAATCTGGCCTTACAGAAAACAGGAACCATTATTGTGCCCAATGCCGGATTCAATGCACTCTCCAATGGATTTATACCAGATATACCAGGTGTAAATCTTGGATTTCATCTGCTTACACTGCTAATCGGTATCATCGCTGTTGTACTGACTGTCATGTCACAGATCAGGGCCAGAAAGAATAAACAGAAATATAACTTTCAGGTGACATCCACACCGGTATTTGTGTTCGGACTGGTGTTTGCATCCGCCATAATCATGACTGTGATCTGGCTGCTTGCCGCATACAGCGGACTTCCGTGGACAGCGGTGATTGTCGCGGTGGTTCTCCTGGGTTACAACCATATGCTGAACAAGACAAGGCTGGGAAGATATATCTATGGTATCGGCGGCAACGACCAGGCGGCAGAGCTATCTGGCGTTGATGTCAAGAAAGTGACACTGTTTGCCTTCTGCTCCATGAGTGTCCTCGCAGCGCTTTCCGGTATCTTGTACACTTCCAGGTTACAGTCTGCAACCCCGACAGCAGGTCTGGCATTCGAGATGGACGCAATTGCGTCTTCCTACATTGGCGGGACTGCTGTAAGCGGTGGTATTGGTAAGGTGACAAATACAATTATCGGAGCACTTGTGATCATGTCATTGACAAATGGGATGAATCTGATGGGTGTCGATATCTCTTATCAGTATATCGTAAAGGGAATTATTTTCATAATCGCAGTTGCTTTTGATGTGAGAACACGCAAGGCCAGATAAACACAACGAATACATATGTATTATGAAAGGAGGATTATGAGAGGGACAAGAACTAAGAGAGCGACGATGGGAATCAGGGCAAAGCTGTTATCAGCTTTTGCCCTTCCTGTCGTTTTTGTAATTTTTCTGGGTATTATTTCGTACTGGCAGACAGCGGATTCCCTGCAGAGTCTTTACAAATCTTCCACAATGCAGATTCTTGAGAGGACAGCAGATTATCTGGAGCTTATGATGCTGAGAGTGGAAACAACGGGTTACGATATCTCTCAGGACAAGGATCTGGTTTCTTATTTTGGACAGGACACAGACGCAGGTCTGGCGTATGATGATGTCAATGACAAGTTGAAGAGGATGCTTGGTACAGACGAGTATATTGAAAATGGATACTTTGTCGCGGTCAATGGTGCAGAGCACATCAGCACAAACCCGGAGATTTCGTTTGGCGCGGATGCGTACGAGCGATTCGAAGTGTCCATGGATTATGCGGAGGTCATGGCACGGAACCGAAAAGTATGGATAGGAGAAAGTGAATTTCTCGGAGGGTACCGTCCGGCGGCAGAACTTTATGAAAACCGCAGGCTGACGCTTGTGAGGCGTGTGGATAATATACTCACTGGGGAAAACGTCGGATTTCTCATATTGGAAGTCCGAAAGAATGTCACGGAAGAACTTCTGGACAGTATTGACCTTGGAAATAACAGCACAGTGGTATTGACAGCTCAGGATAACACGGAGATTGCGAGTGCAGAGTGTTATCCGTCAGTCAAAAAGTCAATTATCACGGCTTCGGATGCATACCAGCAAATGCAGCAGGGTGTCGACAAATCTGGCGCTTTTAACTGGAATGATGGAGAAACTGCATACTGGATGTGCTATTACTATATCGGGGATATCGGCAATAGTATTATTGGTCTGATTCCGTATGCGACGATGATGGAGCAGGCGGATGGGATTCGGATCAACACGATCATCATTGTCGTTGTCCTGTCTGTAATTATGGCAGCGCTGGCAACGCTATTTGCGCTGAACATCAGTAAGAATATTAAAAATATTATGCAGGGCGTAGGAGAGGCAGCCAAAGGGGATCTCACAGTGGAGGTTCAGACAGGCAGCAGGGACGAGTTTTCTGTATTGTGCGGCGGCATCAATGACATGATCACGGCTATGCGGGGGCTGATCACAGAAGTATCGATTGGGGCCGGAGCAGTTGATCAGGCAGTGAGCAGGGTTGGAGCGGTGAATACGGATGTCAGTGATATGACACAAGGGTTATCCAGTGCTATATCGGAAATACAGAGTGGCGCCGAATTTCAGGAGGAGGGTGCAAGAAACTGCCTGGGAAACATGGGCGATCTCGCGGATAAGATTATCAGTGTCGTGGATAATACCAGGGAAATTCAAAAGATAGCCAACGATGTCAGGCAGCTTGTAGGCTCCGGTATCGGTATGATGGATGAATTGAACCGGATCTCGGATACAACGGGCGAAAATTTGAAAGCAATTATCACTGATCTGGAGAATCTGGGAAAGGAAATCGCAGATATTAATCAGATCATTCTTGTGATCACGGAGGTTTCTGACCAGACGAATCTGCTTTCCTTGAATGCAAGCATCGAAGCGGCGAGGGCAGGGGAAGCTGGAAAAGGATTTGCGGTGGTGGCATCTGAGGTAAGGAATCTCGCAGACCAGTCCCTGAAAGCGGCGGATCAGATACAAAGAATCATTAATGAAGTGCAGGGCAGAAGCGATGCGGTTCTTGCGCATGCGGAGAAAACCAAGGTTATTCTGGAGGGACAGAGACATGCTGTCGGGAGTGCTGTGGATGCGTTTCGGGATATGGATGGTCACATGGAACATCTGACCGAGAATATAGACGGGATAGCGGTACAGACCTGCGCGATATCCAACGCAAAAGATAATACGCTGAATGCAGTGCAGTCCATTTCCTCTGCAATCGGGCAGAATACGTCAGCGGCGGTGCAGGTCGGAGACAGCATCAGAAGGCAGAGCGAACAAGTCGGGGAGCTTGACCGGTGTGCCATAAATCTGCGGAAAGTATTGAAACAGTTAAAGAATGCGATCAGCATCTTTAAAATTTAAGGAATATTCCGTGTGACAATGTTTGGTTCGGATTTCTTTGATGCTAATTTGACAAGTGTCAATGTTTACAATATAATATTTTCAAATACCAACTTTGTCAATATTCTGTGAACAACTTGTACAAAATGGAGAATTTGTCATGTATGAAGGAAACAATCCGACAGCTCTGCATTCCAGGGAATGGCTGGTTGATGCGCTGCTGTCCCTGATGGAGGAACAGGAGTATTCCAGGATAACAGTGAAGGCTATCTGCAGTAAAGCCGATTTATCCCGCCAGACATTTTATAACTTTTTTGAGGGCAAGGATGATATGATTCGCTTCTGCATTCACCAGTGCTATGCTGAGATGATGGAGCGTCTGGTGAAGAGACTGCCAATAAAATTATCAGATATCACAAAACAGCTTACGGAAACGCTCTATGAGAATCAGCGGCTGATGCGGCTGATCGTTCTCCATGAACTGGGCCATCTTCTGGAACTGGAGCTGGTTTCCGTTATCCAGGTCTTTGCGGAGCAGATCAGTGCCGCATCTTCTGGAGAGCTGGACCAGTACGCGACTGCTTTTTTAAGCGGGGCAATTGCACACATGGTTCTGTACTGGTTCAAGGATGCAAAACCTGTCACACAGGAGCAGTTATCGGAGCTTTTATGCAGAATACTGACAGGTAATTACTTTCAGATTCAGGATGAATATCTGATAAAAGAACCGTTTTAGACGTTTCGGCAGACAGAATAACCAGGGTGGTACACCAACATCCTCTGGAATTACAGGAAGGAGAATCCCATGTTTGGATATGAAGTCCTACAGTCATACAATGAATTGGAAATGCTGGTATACAATTATATCATGGACCACAAAGAAGAAGTCAAGTATATGACAATACGTGAGCTGTCGGAGGCGGTGCATGTGTCGACCTCCACCATCATTCGCTTCTGCAAGAAAACAGGGTATGACGGCTACTCGGAGTTCCGCGTGCAGTTCAAGCATTTTTTGAAGGAAGACCAGGATCATAAGAAGAAAATGCTGCAGGATAACGGTGTGGACGAAATCATGTACTTTCTGCACAGTGTGACTTCGACCGCATATGAGGAGTCCATCGTCAAGGTTACGGAGCTGATTCAGGCAGCGCGGCAGCTGATTTTTATCGGAATCGGGACATCAGGAATCCTGGGGAAATATGGGGCAAGATATTTCTCAAATATCGGCAAATTCAGCCAGTACATAGAGGACCCTTATTATCCGATTGGGAAGGATATGGAATCGACGGTAGTCATCGCGCTGTCGGAATCGGGCGAGACGCAGCAGACACTGAAACTCGCGGAGCGCTTTAAGCGGCATAACTGCAGGATTTTCAGCATTACAAACGGTTCTTCCTGCACACTGGCAAAAATGTCGGACTACAACCTGGCATATTTTGTACCAAAAAGGCTGGTGCAGGAAGAGTATAATATCACCACACAGGTTCCTGTTATTTATCTGCTGGAGACAATAGGAAGGCGGCTTTCATAGCTGCCTTCCTATTGTTTTGTGCTGCCGTGCAGAAGACATATGCAAAAAACACCTTGTTTTTTCCAAGAAACATGTTCCAGCCCTGCGTAACAAGTTCCTGAAAGCGCCCGGATACTGGAAATCATGACAAAAAAATGTATAATGAGAATTACAAAGCAACCGGTGCTTCAACACATTTAGAAAGGGGCAGCAACTATGGCTATTGATTATCGGATTACAGCCAGGGAACTGGTAAAAGAATTAGGCGGCGACAGCAACATAACCAACGTGACACACTGTGCAACAAGACTGAGATTTATATTGAAGGATGAATCCGTTGTGGACTCGGCAAAGGTGGCAAAGATCCCGGGGGTCATCACGACAGTCCAGGCGGGCGGACAGTATCAGGTCGTGATCGGAAACCATGTCAAGGACGCGTTTGAATTCGTGATGGAGCTCGTCACGGTGGATGAGAATGCAGCGAACAATTCCAAGAACAAGGTGGGAATCTTTAACCGGATTGTCGATATCATTTCCAGTATCTTCGCACCGTTTTTGTACACGCTGGCAGCGTGCGGTATCTTACAGGGTATCCTGGGAATCTTCGTCGCGCTGAATGCGATTGACACATCGGGCGGAACGTACCAGATTCTGAACTTTATCTCATGGACGGCATTTACATTCCTTCCTGTGCTGATTTCTATTACGGCGGCGAAAAAGTTCGGCGTGAATACCTATGCGGCAGTCGTGATCGCGTGCGCTCTGGTTTGCCCGGACTACATCAACATGGTAAACACCGGGGCGGATGTGTATTTCCTGGGCATGAAAGTGCAGCTGCTCAGCTATACATCATCAGTCATACCGATTATTTTATCCATATGGGTGGCATCTTACGTACAGAAATTTTTTGACAAATACCTTCCGATCGTAGTGCGCAACCTGTTTTCGCCGATGTTTACGATCACCATCATGGTTCCGCTTACACTGCTGGCGTTCGGACCGATCGGCAATGCGGTTGGCGGTGCAATCGGCGGTGCATACAATACCCTGTACGGATTAAGTCCGGTTGTCGCAGGAATCATTGTGGGCGGCTTGTGGGAAGTGCTCGTTATCTTCGGCGTACACTGGGGGATCACGCCGGTCACGGTCGGAAATTATGCGGCGCTCGGATATGATACCTTCACGGGAATGCAGGCATCGGCAGTATTCTCACAGGCAGGCGCAGCGCTCGGCGTATTCTTAAAGACAAAGGACAAAGACATGAAGGGCGTGTCCGCGTCGGCGGCGGTGACCGGATTGTTCGGCATCACGGAACCGGCCATCTACGGAGTAAACCTCAGACTGAAGAAGCCAATGATCTGCGGATGTATTGCAGGCGCGGTCGGCGGCGGTATTGCCGGTGCATTCCATGCGGTGTCATGGGGCTACAACATGCCGGGTATTGCGACGATTCCCGCATATTTTAAGGCAGGATATGCGTCAGAGTTCATCGGTTTTCTGATTTCCATTGTGGTATCGTTTGTGTTGGGTGTGATTCTGACCTGTATTGTGGGATTCAAGGAAGAGGCTGCAGAAGCACGGGAAGAGATTTCGGACACAGCGCAGAAGACGGCAGACAGTGTTTCCTCTGAAAATGGCGTGATTCTTGATATTGTATGCCCTGCAAAGGGACTGGTGATTCCTGTTGAGGAGGTCAAGGACGAGGTATTTGCCTCAAAAGGCATGGGCGACGGTATCGGAATCGTGGCGGAGGAAGGAAAAGTATATGCGCCGTTTGACGCGAGTGTGGAGGCGTTGTTCCCGACCGGTCATGCCATCGGTCTGTCGGCAAACGGGGTGGAGCTGCTGATTCACATCGGCATCAATACGGTAGAGCTGGACGGAAAGGGATTCGAGGCGCATGTGGCGCAGGGCGATACGGTTAAGAAGGGTGACCTGCTGGTGACATTTGACAAGGAAATGATTGAAAAAGAAGGCTATGACACGACGATTATCTGTGTGGTGACGGAGATGGGCGGCGGAGCGCAGCTCGACGTGCGCTCCGGCTGTAAAGCGGACACACTGGAAAACGTGATGTGTGTAAAGTGACAGGAGGATATGCATGAACAGATTACCGGATGATTTTCTATGGGGCGGCGCGGTTGCCGCCCATCAGGTAGAAGGTGCGTGGAACATGGGCGGAAAGGGTGTCAGCATCGTGGATGTCCTCACCGCCGGCGCAAACGGCGTTGACCGCAGGATCACGGACGGAGTACAGGAAGGATGTTACTATCCAAACCATGAGGCGGTAGATTTCTACCATCATTATAAGGAAGACATCAAACTATTTGCAGAGATGGGGTTTCAATGTTTCCGCACATCCATCGCATGGACGCGGATCTTCCCGAACGGCGACGAGGATATGCCGAATGAGGAAGGGCTTCAGTTTTATGACGACCTGTTTGACGAGCTCTTAAAATATGGGATCCAGCCGGTCGTCACACTCTCCCATTTTGAGATGCCGTATCATCTGGTGAAGGAATACGGCGGCTGGAAAAACAGGAAGCTGGTCGACTTCTTTGTAAAATATGCAGCCACGGTGATGGGGCGCTACAAGGATAAGGTCCGGTACTGGATGACTTTTAATGAAATCAACAACCAGAAGAATTACAAGTACCCGCTGTTTGGCTACACCTGTTCCGGTGTGATTTTCCCGGAGCAGGAGAATCCCGAGGAATGCATGTACCAGGTAGTGCACCATGAGCTGGTGGCGAGCGCCCTGGCCGTGAAAAAGGGACATGAGATCAATCCGGATTTCCAGATTGGCTGTATGGTGGCATGCGTGCCGATCTATCCCTATTCCTGCCACCCTGACGATATGATGTATTCCGTCCTCGCGATGCATGACAGATATCTTTTCGGGGATGTGCATGTGAGGGGGGAGTATCCGGCGTATATTTTAAAGGAGTGGGAGAGAAAAGGGTTCCACATTGAGATGCAGCCGGAAGATAAGCAGATTCTGCAGGAAGGAACCGTCGGCTATGTGGGATTCAGCTATTACATGACCAATGCGGTCAAGGCAAATGTCGTGGTGGAGGGCAACGGACTGGATGGATATCCGGGAAGCGTGAACAATCCATTTGTCAGGAAAAGCGACTGGGGATGGCAGATCGACCCGGTGGGTTTGCGGTATGCGCTGAACCTGCTGTATGAGAGATACCAGAAACCACTGTTTATCGTGGAGAACGGATTTGGCGCAATCGACGAGATACAGCCGGACGGAACGATCGAGGACGATTACCGGATCGAATATCTCAAAGCGCATATTGAAGAATTCAAAAAGGCAGTCCTGCTGGACGGTGTGGAGCTGATAGGCTATACACCGTGGGGATGCATCGACTGTGTGTCCTTCACGACAGGGGAAATGAAAAAACGGTACGGCTTTATCTATGTGGACAAGGACAATGAGGGGAACGGGACACTGGAGCGGAGAAAGAAAAAATCCTTTGACTGGTACCGGAAAGTAATCGAAAGTAATGGGGAAAACCTATAAAATATTAATATAAGAAAGGAAGAGACAGTATGAAATCATTTGCATATGTAATCAAAGACGAACAGGGAATCCACGCAAGACCAGCAGGCATTCTGGTGAAAGAGGTAAAGAAGTTCGAGAGCAAGATCACCATTCACAAGGGTGACAAGGCAGTGGAGGCGTCCAAGCTGATGGCGCTGATGGGAATGGGCATCAAATGCGGTGACGAAGTGACCATAACAGCAGAAGGCGCGGACGAGGACGCGGCGATTGCGCAGATGGAGGCATTCATGAACAGCAACCTGTAGTGATTGGGAACAGCCGGACCTTTCTGCTGTCCGGCTGTCCTGGAAGTGGCCATAGTATGGGAGTGGAGAAGAGGATGAATACATATCAGGGAAAATCCGTATACAAAGGGATTGCAATGGGAAATGTGATTGTCTTAAAGGACAGGGACCTGCAGGTAAAACGATGCCGGATCGGGGATGCGGTGTCTGAGACGGCCAGGGTGGAAGCGGCGGGAAAAGAGGCAAAGGCGCAGCTGCAGCGGCTGTATGACAAGGCGCTGAAGGAAGTCGGGGAGGCCAATGCCGCCATTTTCGAGGTGCACCAGATGATGCTGGAGGACGAGGATTATCTCGAGTCCATACACAGAATGATCCAGACAGAGCTTGTGAACGCGGAGTATGCGGTGGCGGTGACAGGGGATAACTTTTCGGAAATGTTTGCGAACATGGACGATGACTACATGAAGGCGAGGGCGGCCGATGTCAGGGATATTTCCAACCGTCTCGTAAAGATTCTGCAGGGACAGGAGGATGTGGACTTTTCGGCCATAGGGCCGTCGGTCATCGTTGCGGATGATCTGAGTCCCAGCGAGACTGTGAAGATGGACAAAGAAAAAATACTGGCTTTTGTGACCGTGCATGGCTCAACCAATTCCCACACGGCGATCCTTGCGCGGATGATGAACATACCGGCGCTGATCGGTGTCCCGATGGACCTGCAGGAAATCCACAGCGGCATGAAAGCCGTCGTGAACGGATTTTCCGGGGAAGTGATCTTTGAGCCGACGGAGGAAGTCTGCGGACAGGCACAGAAAAAGATAGAAGAGGAAAAAGAAAAGGCACAGCTGCTGCAGACGTTGAAAGGGATACAGACCATCACTTTGGATGGGAGAAAGGTTCATCTGTATGCCAATATAGCGAGCGTTGGCGATGTCGGATATGTGCTTGAAAATGACGCGGAGGGAATCGGACTGTTCCGCAGTGAGTTTCTGTATCTGGGAAGGAATGATTTCCCGACGGAGGAGGAGCAGTTCCAGGCGTACAAACAAGTGGCGCAGATGATGGCGGGAAAGAAGGTCATTATCAGGACACTTGACATCGGGGCGGATAAGCAGGTGGACTATTTCAACCTGGGGCAGGAGGACAATCCGGCAATGGGTTACCGGGCAATCCGCATTTGCCTGAAACAGCCTGAAATCTTCAAGACACAGCTCCGGGCGCTGCTGCGCGCAGCGGCATTTGGGAATCTCTCGATCATGTACCCCATGATAACGTCCGTGGAGGAAGTGCAGCAGATTGATGCGATCGTAAGGGAAGTGCAGAAGGAGCTCGATGAACTCCAGATTCCTTACAAAATACCGGAACAGGGCATCATGATAGAAACCCCGGCGGCAGTGATGGTCAGCGATGAACTGGCAGAAATGGTCGATTTCTTCAGTATCGGCACCAATGACCTCACGCAGTACACACTGGCAGTCGACCGGCAGAATGCAAGACTGGATGACTTTTACAATCTGCACCACAAGGCAATCCTGAAGATGATACAGATGGTGGTTGACAATGCCCACAAGTGCGGAAAGTGGGCAGGCATCTGCGGGGAGCTGGGCGCAGATCTGGAGCTGACGGAAACATTTGTGAAGATGGGAGTCGATGAACTGTCTGTGGCTCCGTCCATGGTGCTGAAAATCAGGAAGCAGATACGGGAGATAAAGATGTAAAAAGGTCGGAACCTGAATGATTTAGAAAATAAGGCATCCATGGGAAAAGGAAGGAAAAATTGTAACTAAAAGTTATACCTTGCATGAAATATTATGTATTAGATTGCTTTTTGGGCATAAATCTGATATGCTTGTAAAAATTTCAGGAGGTATCAGGATGGAGATCAGGGTTCTTCGATATTTTCCATCAGGTGAAGGAACCCTATTCATCCGATTATGATGCGTGTCTGGAGCGTCCTTCCCCCCGCCTTGTCCTGACACAAATATCAGGCATTGTTAATGCAGCATGAAATTTCAAGGATTTCATGCTGCATTTTTGCATTTGTTTTCT
>CAMWXE010000078.1 GCA_947178145.1 uncultured Lachnospiraceae bacterium
AAAAATATTTGTGTTGTTACTTTTATTATCTCGCAAATTCCCATAAAATGGGAGGTTTTTTTTATTAAATTTTTATGCGTCAAAGCTGTTCTCATCGCACATCATTCAGCCAGATCGTGAAGTTGCGCACTGCCTTATCCTAATTTTCCAGGGAACGATTCATAGCCGACAATTTTCTGACCACGATAAAATAACTGATCACCAGGATTACATCCGCTCCCGCCCACGCCATTATCTCCGCATAAAAGATACCATTCTCTCCAACCAGGCGGGGCAAAAGCAAGGCGCTTGCAGTGCGCATGATAAACTCCGCGACGCCGGAAAGCATCGGCAGCACCGTATTTCCCATGCCCTGTATCGCAGATCTCGTCACATGCAGTATGTACAGTATCGGCAGACAGACACTCATAACCGCCAGATAATGATATGCTACCTCAAGTGTTGCTGCCACTGTCTCCGGAGTACCGGAAATAAACAGTCCCAGCAATAATCTGCCAAAACCCAGCATGCAGGCTGCAATCACAACAGATGTCAACACCGCGATCACCACTGCTGCCCTCATCCCATCATGGATGCGCCTGATCTTTCCCGCACCCATATTCTGCCCCATATATGTCACCATGGCATATCCGTAGGAAGTCGCCGCAATCTCGAGCAGGCCGTACAGCTTATTGGTAGCAGTGAAGCCTGCGATAAAGATGACGCCAAAGCCGTTCACCACAGCCTGCACGATCATGCCGCCGACTGCTATGATCGCATTCTGAAATGCCATGGGAAACCCCAGATACATCAGCTCTCCCGCCAGTCCGGCACTTATCTTAAAATCCCCTGACTGAAAACGCAGCAGCTCAATTTTTCTGATATGCCAGATACAGAAAACGCTTGACACAAGCTGGGCAATCAATGTCGCTGCCGCTGCCCCGGCTATTCCCCAGCCAAAACCGATGACAAACAGCATGTCCAGCAAAATATTCACGACAGACGCGACAATCATGGCATTTAACGGTGTCCGCCCGTCTCCCAGCGCGCGCAGGATACATGCCAGCAGATTGTACAGCATCACGACCGGTATCCCCATAAACATAATCCGCAGATACAGAATCGTGCCGCTCCAAATGTCCGGCGGCGTCTGCAGAATCCGCAGCAGCGGCTCCGCCATAAGCTGCCCAGCCGCGACGAGTACCACCGAAGATGCCGCGGCAATCACTGCGGAGCCTGCGACAGATTTTCTCAAAGCATCCTGCTTTCCCGCCCCAAACTCCTTAGCCATCATAATGCCAAATCCCTGCGTGAATCCCTGAATCATTCCCAGCATCATCCAGTTCATCCACTCCGCTGCGCCGAGCGCCGCCAGTGCGCTGACACCGAGCACCTTCCCCACGACCATCGTGTCAACCACAGTGTATAACTGCTGAAATATGTTTCCCGCCATCAATGACAATGCAAAGGTTAAAATAATAGAGGAAGGCTTCCCCTCTGTCATGTTCTTCATTTTTACCGCCATGTTCTCTCTCCATATTCCTTCTACAGTTCCTAAGTGTTAAAACAAAAGCCAAGGTTCCTTCTGAATAGCAGCTATCCAAAAAGAACCTTCTTAATAAAATCACTATTTAAGAATATCATTGCAGCCCTGACATGTCAATCATACAATACACATTTATCGCCAAATGCCCCTCATATGTGTTACTGCTCGCGCCCTCTGTCCCTGATATGATTTTGTTGATTGAAGGCGACACCAGGTTTACTATTTCATTCCATTTGTGTTATACTGTTATTGTTCACTACCAATGTCATTTACTTAAGCTCTTAATAACCGAGATTGGTGGATAAACACAATGATTTATTAGGCATTTTTGAGTACAATTTGTTAGTCAAGTTCCTTAAGTTAATGACATTGGTTCACTACTGTTTCAGCTGATATGGAGGGCATAACCATGGATTATCACAAGAAAAAAATACCAATTGGAATCGATCGTTTCAAGAAACTCCGAGAAGAAGACTTTTATTATATTGACAAATCCGGTATGGTACGAGACCTGCTCTATTCATGGGGTGAAGTAAATCTTTTTACAAGACCGCGGCGTTTCGGAAAGTCGCTAAACCTTGATATGCTCAAAACCTTTTTTGAAGTCGGGGCGGATCCTTCTTATTTTGAAGGCTTGGAAATCATGCAGGAAACTGGGCTCTGTGAGAAATATATGGGAAAATTTCCTGTCATTTCCATCACCCTGAAGGATGTGGAAGGACTGACCTGCGAGTCAGCGGTCAAAGCAATGGGTGGAATCATCAGAAAGGAAGCACGCCGCCTCCAGTTTTTGCTTGACAGTGATAAACTGTCAGACTGGGATAAAGATTATATGAAATCTTTTTTCAGTTTAAGTATGGATGCAGAGCTGCAGAGAGAAAGCCTGGCAGTATTCTCAGAACTGTTATACAAACATTTTCAACAGAAGGTCATCCTTTTGATTGACGAGTATGATGTGCCTCTTGACAAGGCCTGGCAGCATGGATATTATAACGAAATGGTCAGCCATATCCGCTCTCTTTTCAGCAATGCCTTAAAGACAAACGATTATCTCCACGCAGCCGTGATCACCGGCTGTCTTCGGATTGCAAAAGAGAGCATCTTTACCGGACTAAACAATCTTAATGTAAATACTGTTGCTGACACAGGCTTTGCACAATATTTCGGATTTACAGACAACGAAGTGCGGAATATGCTGCACTATTATGAACTTGACGAATTTTATGAATCCATTAAAGCATGGTATGACGGTTATCATTTTGGTCAATTAGAAATCTACTGCCCATGGGATGTCATTAATTACTGTTACAAGCTGCTTGAAAACAGAAACCGCAGACCGGAAGCCTTCTGGGCAAACAGCAGCAGTAATTACATCATACAGGACATCCTCTCCCATGCTTCCGAAACCGCAAAGGAACAGATTGAGCGTCTGATCTCCGGTGAAGTCATCGAACAGCGGATCATCCCGGAACTGACTTATACAGACATGAGCAACGAGGACACTACAATCCGGGAAACATATCTCTGGAGTGTACTGTATTCCACCGGATATCTGACCGAAGCACCAGGTGAGACAGGCAGCGGCCTGCACAGACTTGTCATCCCCAACAGGGAAATCCTTCAAATTTACCGTGACAAGATACAGTCATGGTACAACATCAATGTCCGCAGGGATACACAGAAATGGCAGGCATTCTGTGATGCCGTGAAAACAGGCAGCGCTGACAAAATCCAGGAATTATTTAACTACTACCTGCGCCGGACCATCAGCATCCGCGACACCTTTGTAAAAAAGGAAATGAAGGAGAACTTTTATCACGGAATGCTCCTTGGCATCCTGCAGTGTGACGGCAGCTGGGTCATCAAATCCAATCAGGAGTCAGGACTTGGCTACTGCGATATCCTTCTGCTGGTGCCTGGCGACAAAATCGGATGTGCCATAGAGTTAAAATATGCTGAAAACGGTGCTTTTGACGTCGCCTGCGCGGAGGCGCTGACACAGATTGACAGTAAAAAATACACCGATTACTTACAGCAGGAAGGCATGGAAACCATATACACCTACGCTGTAGCCTGCTATAAAAAAAGCTGCAGGGTAGTCTGCAGAACCTGAATGATATCGATATAAAACGTTAAAGTTCTTTCTGAATAATTGTTATTCAGAAAGAACTTTATCTGTTACAACCTATATCAGTCCAAGTCTGAACCCCATTGTCAAAATTTTACTTGCTCTTTTCATTCGTTTTTTCATCCAATTGTTCAATGTACTTCTTCATAACCGCTGCCGCTTCTCCCTCCGGTTTCAAATTGTAGGCCACACCATCCAATTGGAACATAGAGCAGCCATCATCCGCATAGCAAAGATTTTCCTGGTTCTCGTCAGACATACTTATTGTCATCGTAATACCAAAAGAATGATCATCATAGACGGCATATGCCTCTGTAAGCAATCCCTCCGTAAATTTTTCTGCATCCGCCTCAGTAAAGTACTCTGTATGCTCCACCCCCTGCCCCGCCTGAACAGACACCTCTATTCGTTCTGGTTTTTGAATGTCCTCGACAGTGATACGGTCTCCCCAGAAATTAATGACATCATGGTATAATTTCTCTGATCTCACAAAACAATTAATATACCGTTTATTATCAGAAGGCTGGCCAAGGTTATAGGAATCGGCATTCATCAGTTTATCAGCCGATATGGTAAGTTTTAGCTGGACATAATAACCTGTATCATCTTGTGCCAGTAATCCTATCGCGATATAAATTTGTGCTCACACCATTTCTATTAAGTTCAAACTCATTTATTGACGAAAACATATATTTTCCTCATTCTCCTACTCACTTTCCGCAACTCCGAATTTTTGTCTGAAATCCTCGTAGCTATTTACCCAGCCAAATCTTATCTGTTCAGATACTGCCTGAAAATGCAGCTTGCCACACCGAATCTTGTTTTGTTCTACTTCCTGTAAATTGACATCCTGCTTATCTGCTTTCGTTTCAACAATAAAGTAAATACCCAATTCCGGACTGTTCAAACTATCTTTCCTACATACAATCGCCCAGTCAGGAGAATAATTTCCATAAGGAGTATCGATAATATTTGAATTAATAACATTTGTCATTCAGTCTTTTTCTCCTTCTTGCGCCTTGCGTCAGCAGGTTTCTTTGCATCAGCAGGAATCAGCCACATTTTACCTTTCTTAATCACTCCATCTATCCGTCCTTCTATGCAAAGCGTGATAATTCTCCGTGAAGAAATATTCCATTTTTTAGACATTTCTACAGTTGTTAAGTATTCCATATCCAAAACCTCCCGCCACTTCCCATTATATTCCATTATCGGAACAAAAGCAATTACCTATTTCATGTTACTTCAATCTTCAATAAGTCTTTAAGTCTTTTTGGCGTCTTCAAAAATCTGCTATAATAATGGGGAATTTCTATTTATATATCAAAGAAGCGGTGGCTCATGATACAGATATGTCGGAAAGATAAGGAAAAGGGTTACGAAGCGATTCGCACAGAAAAAATAGATGCAGCAGAAATGTCATTCCCCAACACTGGTAGTGGCTAAAGTATAGCAGGCTTTTGGGGTTATTCCCAAAAGCCTAATTGAAGTACACATTTATCACCAACTCTCCACAAAGTCTGTAAATGCCTTTCATACCATATTTTGATGCACTACATTATTTTCCTGCAATAAAATCACCACTCCGCATTGTCGGAAGCCCTTCTGCACGCCATCCCTCGCCCTCAATGTATACAAAATTCAAATAGACCTTCTGGTCCTTTTCCCCGGATTCATCAGAGTACACAAACTCAAACAAATACTCCTTTTCATCCTCCGAATGGCTTACTTCCTTCCCTCCCGACAAGCTGTCAGTGCGCTCGCCAAACTCCATCCACAGATCATCAGAATATTCCAATCCAGTCGCAAGTGCACAGACTCCGGCATAGTCGTGCATATTGTAAAATGCCTCATAATCCAACAGACATTGTGTGACCTCTCTGCCTGAGTATAACGAAAACGACTGATAAAAACTATCGTCCTGTTTCAACAGTTTCGGCAGTGTTGCCTGCTCTTTGTGAAAAATCGTCCATTTCTGATCCCCTGCCTCATAGCACAGGTCCGCAAGATCGGATCCAGGTTCCCAATAGAGCGCTCCATAAGAGTTTTCCCCTAACGGCAGTACATTCTCTGTAGCCCGCCATGTTCTCATCGCCTCTGAGACAGTCGAATCATATTTGGAAACAAATCCGTCAAACAATGCATAATCATCCAAAAGCGATCTGTCATATGAAAACAGTTCATCTCTTTCAATATCATAGACATAACTGTCCTCATCAGAATATGGATATGGCTTGATGACTGCCCTGAGTCGGTGATCATCGTCCTGATATACTGCGACTTCACACTCCCCTCCGGTCTGCACGGCCTGACAATTCAGGGCTTTCAGGTCAATGCTGTTCGTGAGCTTCTGGTTATTCAGATCATACGCAAATAGTCCGCTGGAAATATGAAAGACGATTCGGTCAGAATCCGCGTAATCCAAGGAATAAAACTCCAGATCAAACTTACTGTTCTCAGCCCACTGTGCTTGTTGATGCTCCATGAAATGATAAACCTGCTCTTCCTGCTGGTGACTGTCTATATCATGCCTTTCAGAATCATGAGAAGTAACATCCGTGCCATTAGCCCTATTGGCCACCTCATCTGTACTTGCATCTGTGGCGCATGCTGCCATTGTGAGCATGAGCACTGCCGCTCCCCCTGTAAGTTTCCACTGCGCTGTCTTTTTGTAATTCAGTATGTTTCTGATTCTTTTCATGGTATCCTCCTCCCCAAACGCCAAAGGGCTGGCTGGGAACTGTCTTTTATTCGCTGCAAACGCAAGCAGCAGTCTGCTGTATTCCTTCCGCAGATCAACCGTAAATTTTGAGACAACCTTCTCATCACAACTCATTTCCATATCGATACACATCAGGCGATATGCCGCCCACACCAAAGGGTGAAACCAATATACAATCACCAGCAGATACGCAAAGCTTTTGATCAGATAATCCTTTCTCCTGATATGATACCGCTCATGCGCTAAAATGCATTGCTGCTCTGTCTCATTCAACCGAAACGGCAGATATATCTTTGGTGCAACGATTCCAAGCACAAAAGGAGAACGTATCTTATCACATTCGTACACATTGCCACAAAGTCGTACACTGTAGCGAATCCTTCTCCTGATTCGAATCTGTGCGACAGCGGTATATGACACAAGTGTCAGTATTCCAGCCACCCAGATGAATGCCAGACTGCCTATGAAATTGCTGCTTTGTACTGTTATCCAAATCTCATTCAGGATAAAATTATTTAACTTTTTCCCGCCAAACCTGCGCACATCGTCAAAAAAAGTTCCGAAATAGGATGTTGAATCATTATTCTTACTGAGAGGTTGTATTGTATTTGCGCTAGAATCTGCACTTTTTGTGTTTACTATATTCACTGTACTGGCATCTACATTTCCTGTCTCATTCTGCACATATCCTTCCATGACCTGTCCACTGCCGTTGTCTTCCACATTTCCAACAGCAGTACCAGAGCTGTCCGCTGCATTCGTTGTCCCGATCTCCTTGTCACTGGCAGTCCCACTGGCATCACTGCTGGTGCTGCCAACCGTAAATATATTAAACACACTGATATCCGAGTCCGCAGCAACCGGAACTACCAGCCGAAACGCCACCACAATCCAGAGCGCATATGCAAAGCTTTTCGGCAGCTTTCTGATGAGCAGCCGTACCAATAATACAACCAGAATAACAATCCCTGCTGTCAGACTCCTCGCAACGATTTTCATAAACAGCACATTAATCATCTGCCCCATCCCCTATCTCCCCAATTACGCCTATTCGATATTTTTGCACGTTCTCATCCGCCTGATTTGCAGTCTACCCGACATGCTCATCGATCATTTTTTTAATTCTCTCAGCCTCTTTCTCTGATATTGTCTTCCCGCCGAGAAATGCAGTCAAAAATCCGGGAAGAGAACCGTCGAACGTCCGCTCAACAAAATAAGCGCTCTCATCCGCCTGAACCCGTTCCTTCGGTATTAATACGCGGACTGTCGCCTGCGTATTCTCAATATATCCCTTGTCACACATTTTCTTGATCTGAGTATAGGTTGTCGACTTCTTCCAGCCAAGCCTCTCATTGCACAGACGCACCAGCTCCCCGGAATTCACCGGCGCATACTCCCACACAATCTGCATAAAACGATAATCACTGTCACACAATTTTAAGTTTTCCATGGTTCCACCTCTTTCCGCAATAAGCATGTCACTTTATCAAGTCTATGTCTATAGACCCGATAAGTTAAGTCTATACTCATAGACCCGTTTTGTCAATAGCTTTCTAAATTTTCATAGTCGTCGTTGTCATCCGTCGCCGCAGCTCACTATGCCCCATCTTCCGCCTGGCCTATGAAAATTTATCCAGCGTCACCTGCACAAGTTATTTTGCGACTATTCCTGATCCTGATTTTTATATTCTTTTCGTATAAAAAATGCCTGAGTTCTGCCACATCTCCATAGTATACACACCCATCCATGCCCAGATTTCCGGCAGCCTCTATGTTGGCCGGCGTATCATCAATAAAGAAACATTCCTCAGGTTTCAGGGAAAATGTCTGGAAAAAGTCAAGATAAGCCGCCGGCTCCGGTTTGAGCAGTCCATGTTCACAGGAAATCCAGATGCCCTTCATATATGCGATCGACTTGATAGACTGACTGAATATTCTGAAACGGTGTGATGTATTGGACATCAGATACAGGCCATATCCATTTTGAGACAGCTCCTCCACCAGCTCTTCCATCGGCGGATTGGGCGGCTGTACCATTCGGTACTCTCTCACAAACCGTTCCACCGTGCTGTGCAGACGTTCCGGAATCCTTTTGCATACAGATCTGATCGCTTCATCATCTGTTATTGTGCCTCTGTCCATTTTTAACCATTCTACTGACGCACAGAGATGGTTTTTCATCCATATAAAATCTTCCTCATTATCCACATAACCATAAATATAATCTCTGGCATTATAGATCGTAAGCACATTTCCCATATCAAAAACTATATTTTTTATCATCGTTCTCTTCCTTTCTTTGCTTTCTTTACTCAAAATACACCCTTCTATGCCTTTTTACCAATCTGCAAACCTTTATTTCGCTATTCGCTGATCTGCAAAACGATATCCCCCACATTTACTGATGTCTGTACTCTCTCGGTGTACAACCCATGTATTTGTGAAAATAACTCCCAAAATGACTCGGACTGCAAAAGCCCGTCATTTCAGCGACATCCAATATCCTTAAATCCCTGTTTTTCAACAATACAATAGACTGCCGTATCCTGTACTGCATCAGAAATTCCATAGGTGTCATATTGATTGTCCGCTGAAAACTGCGGCACAGTTCACTGCGGCTGATGTATGCCGCCTCTGCGATATCGTCAAGCTTCAGCGGCTCCTGATACTTTTCCTGCATATACTGTATTGCTGCCTTCACCCGCTGTTTGTCGCGCTCCGACTCTGCTTTCACAACCACCTTTTCCTTCGGTATCCGCTCAAATATCCGAAGCCACAACGCAGATAAAAGGGACACGATCTTCAACTGATACGCCGGTTCCTTTCCCTCATACAAACTGACAACTTTTCGAAGTGATGCTGCCATTTTGTCATATTCTGCGTCCGCGCTGTCCCACTTCAGACAGGGCAGATTCCCATTGATCACCGGCGCGATACATTCCTGATAGATGTCGCTGCTCCGATTCCCTCCAATCAGTTCCCCGCGCCATATAAAAGAATAGAGCTTCCCCTGTGCCAGCCTGCATGGCCTGATCTGATGCATCTGACCAGAATTGATAAAGGTGATATCCCCTTCCTGCAGATGAATCTCGTTTGTCTCCACCTGACAGGTAAATTCTCCCTCAATAATCATTGTCACCTGCACCTCCTCATGCCAGTGCCAGCAGATATATCCATTCTCAAAGTCCGCAAAATCATCCAGATACACACCGATCGGAAACCCTTCTGTACCATGTACCTTTGTCTCGCGCAGACTCCCGTCCACAATCGTCTGTGTCGCTTTTAACCGTTCCATAGTTACACCAGCCCTTTCTCCAAAGTACAACTCGCTGTTATGTTAAAATATTGTCACTCGCACCGCGCAATTCGCTTTACTTTGATGCAGCAGTGAACCGTGACTCTTCGCGTTACTGTTCACTCCGTTCCAGTAACGGACAAAATCCATGCAAAAATTGCAATACGAACAAGGTTCGTTATGCAAATGGATTTTTGCATTTCAAGCTATATGTTTTCTCACGGAATGCGCAGTTCAGCGCATTCCTGACCTGTGAACAGTAACCTCTTGGCTACAATCATGATACTTTTCACGCTAATTATGTTTGCTATTGAACCTTATTCACGATATAATATAGACAGTTCAGATACATAACCAATACAATTATGATACTAATTGAACAGTTCCACGTCAACAGTTATATGTTTTTTATCAAACAGGCAATCAAAGAAAGGAAGAAATCATCATGCCACAGAATTTAAATCAATTTTCACTCGAAGGAAAGACCGCTCTCGTAACAGGGGCAAACACAGGCTTAGGTCAGGGAATCTGTGTCGCTTACGCTGGTGCCGGTGCAAATGTAATCGGGGTCGCAAGGCGCAGCTGCAAGGAGACTGCCGATCAAATCAAGGCCATCGGCGGCAATTTCACCGAAATCATAGCTGACCTTTCTGACATCAATGTCATCTCCCATATCGTGGAGGAGGCCGATAAAGCCTATGGTCGTGTCAATATCCTTGTAAACAATGCTGGTATTATCAAGAGATGTGACTCAGTGGAAGTCTCTTTGGCAGACTGGGATGCCGTTATCGATCTCAACGAAAAAATGGTATTCTTCCTCTCGCAGACATTCGCCAAAAATTGGATCAATGACAACAAAGGCGGCAAAATTATCAATATCGCATCCATGCTGAGCTATCAGGGCGGCATCCGCGTAACTTCCTATACAGCGAGCAAAAGCGCCGTCATGGGACTCACGCGCGCGCTTGCCAACGAATGGGCAAAATACAACATTAATGTTAATGCAATCGCACCCGGCTACATGGCGACAAACAACACCCAGAACCTGAGAAGCGATGATCAGAGAAGCGAAGAAATTCTCAGCCGTATCCCTGCAGGCCGCTGGGGTACGCCGGAAGATATCACTGGGGCGGCGATCTTCCTTGCCTCTGATGCAGCGGCATATGTACATGGATTTACGTTAGCAGTAGACGGCGGCTGGTTAGCACGATAATTTCCTTTATATGATGTACAGTGACTGCCAGCTTTCTTCCTTTATCATATACTGAAAAAGCCTAAACAGTATTTGTCTGTTTAGGCTTTTTGTATTGATATTATTTCAGGATCTTTATCTCAGGATAATACATAAACTCAGCTTTTCCTATAATATCCTCTATTTCTACAAATTTATTTGTCCAATATCTTGAATCCCATGAGTTGCTCCGATTGTCACCCATCATAAAATAACAATTCTCTGGTATCCTGTATGGACCAAAATCCTCATAAAACTTGTTCTGCGTATAATCTGGTACCGCTTTCCCATCAATATACACCTTGCCGTCAACCCCTTCAATGACCTCCCCCGGAAGTCCCATTATCCGTTTCAGGTACAGTGTTTCCCCATCGTCAGGATAATAAAAAGATACGATATCCCCTCTCTGTGGATCATCATATAAATATGCAAGACGGTTAATGACAATCCTGCTCCCTGTCATTACTGTCTGCTCCATCGAACCCGTTGGCACCAGCGCGCTTGCAACAACATTGTTTTTCAGCAAAAATGCAGCCACCATCGCAAACAAAATCAACTTTGACCATTCATAAATACCCTTAACAATCTTCTTCATACCATATCCTTCTTATGAACGCTTCTTAAAAAGTCTCGAAAATATTGTTTTTCTTTTCTGTTTCTGAACGGCATCCTGAATATCATCTTCTGATGCTTGTTCCTCCGGCGCCATATTCTCCGGAAGTATAACAGTATAATGGAACTCATCATTCTGCGGAACTTCTGTTCCTATCGTTTCCTCCAGAAAATCAAAATATCCATCAGAACCTAATTGCTGGACAAAAAGTTCAACAGACTCTTTTATCCTGAGAATACACATGATCGATATCGCATAAATGTCCCTTAACATCTCCTGATTATTTAATTCTACAATTCCTTTTTCCCGAAATGCATCCGCAATCTCCTCATTCGTAAGCGGATCAAATGCCATCAGTATTGCATGTACGAGTCTCTCATTATCCACTGACTGATACCGCTCCAGTTCATAATCCTCACCTGTCATATTTCTTTTCAACTGAAACAGTGCAAGCGGAACTGCTTCCAGAAGCCTGCGGCTGTTGGATGCCTGAAACTGACGATGCGTTTTCAACAAATTCCCTTCTATCGCCATAAGAAAAGGAATATATTGATCTTCCTCACCCTTTCTGACTTTTCCAAATTCCTTTTCCATCTGTCTGCAGATATTATCAAACTGATATTGATTCACTTTCATATTCATTTTCCTCTTGAATTCCATTATTTTAACGAATCCACCATATACACTGCAGTATACTGAATTTCATTCTCATCATACAAGTCGGTCAAAACCAAAGAGGACTCATTATATAAAATCCTGTTATCCTGACAATATATGGAGTATATCCCATCCTTTGTCAATCGGGACAATGTTCCTGTCTCAAACTGGTCATTAATATAAATTGGCATCACCTGAAGCAAAATCTCAGAGCAACTGCTGTCCTGCGCATAAGAAATAAGGTCGTTCACGGCACTCTTACAATATCCGTCTGCCGCATCAATATATGCCGTCCTGATTTCACCATTCTGAAAACTATAATAATACTGCCCTTCCAGACTGTTGTTTACCGGATAATTACGCAGACAGACAATACTCATCGCACCGTCATACTGCATAACACCCGCCGGATATATTGCGTCGTCATTCCTACTAAAAATGTGAAATGCATATTCCGTATCACTGACATCATCCAGATTCCTGACAAAACCATCGCAGCTGGAAATCGACCCATACACAAATCCGTTTTCCCTCATCGTATCAGCCATATAATCCACAATAAATGCATTCTTCATCCAGTAAAAATCAATAAAATTCTCTATTTCATTTTCCATAGCAAAAGCCAGATACTCATCAGCCACTCGCAGACAGATTCTGTTCTCCCCCAGCAGCTCCAAATCGATCATCTTAGTGTCATTGGCAAAGCCGGTTATGGCCGCATAATAATCTGCCACATTCTGATTCAGGTAAGGATCGTATTCTACCGCCTGATATTCCTCTGTACAGTGGAACAAACCATCGTATTGTTCATAGACAGGCGCCAGATAAAGACTTCTGTTTCCAGATTCCTGAATCAGGGAAAATGCCTGGTACAAAATATCATCTACCTCTAATTCTTCATTAGGGTGGCGATTAATATAATACATGTTGTGAACATTCTCATATGCCACATCCTTTGTAAACATCTGAAAAGCATATTCCGTGGCATCGGAGTAGCATGCGGTAAGTGCCTTATTCTCTGCTGTGGCGGAAATGTCACCTGATCCCAGACAATATAGAAACACAAAATCGCCACTGCAATTATATTCTGAAGAGCTGACTTCAATCTCACTCCAACCTGGCTTTTTCAATGACAGATTTGCCACGCCATACGCAATAAAGAATGCTCCCATCACCAGAAATGCAACAGCTAGAATTAACCTCAACCGCCTGTGCTCTGCGTAAAGTTCAATCTTATTCACCGGTTTTGGATGAGGAAAGTCTCTTCCCCTGCCTCCGGTTCTGGTTTCCCTCAAATTAAACCTCCTGTGACACGGCGCACGGAAGTCTCTGTCCCCATGCGCTATATCATTTTATTTCTATTCCTGTCATAATAAGAAGGAACTATTAAAAATTACTTTTAACATTGCGTAATTTCTTAACAGTTCCTAAACAAAGAGTACGCTTGCTATATTGATGTTATATTACTGCCAACAATATCAGCAGCAGGAAGAGCAAAATGATTACACCCAGAGTAATCAGACCAGCAATCGCACCCTTCTTACATGCTTTATAATTACGGATATAATTGACGCGCTTGAAAATAAAGGCAGCAATCAGTCCGAGTATCGGCAGGAAGAATGATACTAATTTATAGAGGAAAGAACCAGTATCATGAACAGGTGGAAGCTGAATCTCATCCTCAGAAGGTGCCGCTGCTTGCACATCATGCATACTGTCAGAACCAGAAAAATTGATTGTAATGGACTTCACAGGCTCATTCTTATCCCTGATGGCTCTATACTCCTCGATCTCCTTCTTGCTTCCATATACAAAATGGTTATGGCCGATGTCAATTAGCTCCGGCTCCTCCTGACTATAATCATGAATAGACGGATCATAGGTATAGAGCACTTTGTTTTTCTCCAGTTTTGGATCTGGTATGGGTATCGCTGAAATCAGCGAATGGGTGTAAGGATGCAGCGGGAAATTAAAGAGTTCCTCAGACTCTGCAATCTCTACAATTTTTCCCTTATAAATTACACCAATGCGATCCGAAATAAACCGCACCACTGAAAGATCATGTGCAATAAAGAGATACGTTATCTCTTTTTCACGCTGAAATTTTTTCATCAGATTCAGCACCTGCGCACGAATAGACACATCCAGCGCAGAAATAGGCTCGTCCGCCACTACCAGCTCTGGTTCCATAACCATAGCGCGTGCAATACCAATACGCTGACGCTGGCCGCCGGAAAATTCATGCGGATATCTGGTCAGATGCTCGGGCAGAAGTCCTACCTCATGAATCATCTTTTCCACCTTTTGCTGTCGGTCCGCCTTGCTTGTATAAAGGTGAAAATTATATAGTCCCTCAGAGATAATATAGTCCACCGTAGCCCTGTCATTCAGGGAAGCCGCTGGATCCTGAAATACCATCTGGATATTCCGGATCACCTCGCGGTCGAGCGTGCGGGAAATTTTGCCCGAAATGCGGACGCCCTTATATAGTATTTCGCCGCCTGCCAAAGGGTTTACGCGGATAACAGCCCTTCCCACAGTCGTTTTTCCCGATCCTGACTCTCCTACAAGAGAAAAAGTCTCTCCCTTGTAAATGTCAAAGGAAACATTCTGTACAGCTTTGACTGCATTCTCTTTTTTTCCAAAAGTGATATCAATGTTTTTGACTGACAACAGAATTTCTTTTCCGTTTTTATCAAGTGGTCCATGCTTTGGAAAAACGGTGGCGGAATTTTCTTTTGATTTCGAATTAAATATTGACACGATCACACCCCCTGAATATTGTATGCATGCATGAGCCGCTCATGGAGATTACAGATTCCCGTTGGCTTCTCAATCTTCGGAGCATCGGGATCCAATAGCCACGTCTTGGCAAAATGCGTATCACTGACCTGAAACATAGGTGGTTCCAGCAGTGTATCTATTTTCATGCAATAAGGATTCCTTGGCGCAAACGCATCTCCCGTAATATCATTATAGAGTGAAGGAGGCGTACCAGTGATGGAATACAAAGCAGTGTTGCGTTCCGCCAGCTGGGGCAGTGAGGACAACAGTGCCCATGTATAAGGATGACGTGGCTCATAGAACACATCCTCCACAGTACCCAGTTCAATAATCTGTCCTCCATACACCACCGCCACACGATCGGCAATATTGGCCACAACGCCTAGATCATGTGTGATAAAGACAGTCGTATAATTAAATTCTTTTTGTAAATCTTTAATCAACTGCAGAATTTGTGCCTGCATCGTTACATCCAGCGCAGTGGTTGGTTCATCACAAATCAAAATCTTCGGCTGGCAGGAAAGCGCAATTGCAATAACAATACGCTGGCGCATACCACCGGAATACTGGAAAGGATAATCATCATAGCGGGCAACCGGATTAGGAATCCCTACTTTCTGCATCAAATCCAGCGCCTGCGCCCTTGCCTGCGCCTCTGAACAGTTCTGATGCTTAACGATAATCGATGAAATCTGCTTCCCAATCGTAATAATAGGGTTTAACGATGTCATCGGATCCTGGAATACCGTGGCAATCTTCTTTCCGCGGATCTGTGCCCAGTCCTTGGGAAACTGCATGTAAGCCAGATCCAATATACAGCTTCCAATCAGTTCTGTGTTCGTTTCGCTGACATACTTTACCCTGGGAGCAATGCCATCGTAAATACCATTATGCTGTATCTCATCGTTCCAGTCAATTCCAAGTTTCATTGCCTCTTTGAAAGCTTCCATCAATTTTTTCATAACCTTTCTTCGGCGTATGAAATCACCTCTGGCAACAGACAGGTATATCTCCTTTGCCAGTTTCTCGTTTCTGTCCAAAACATCCTTAGAAAGCTTTTCGTGGATCAACGCATCATATTTCTTCTTGAGCTCTGCCTCCCGTTTGGCATACTGCTCCTGGTATGCTGTATCATGCTCAGCGTTTTCTTTCTGCTTGCGAAGCGCCTCCTTATTGCGGGCTTCCAGCTCTTTAATCTTTGTGTCCAACTGGGAAATCTTCTCCTGGGCAGCCTTGATCTTGTCCTTATCCCTGGAACGATCCATCGCTGTCTTGCTGTTATAGACCTCCGCCCGCTGGAATCGCAGTTCATTCAATTCTTTTTCCTGAGCCGCCTTGTCCTCTTCGCTGATCGTAAAACGGTCTCTTTTCTCCGCCTGAAGGGCGAGCAGTTCCCGATATACAGCAGCGCCCGGCTCCAAACGCGCAAAATTGTCCAATTTATCTTTAATCGAAGCGATACTGCGGCGCGCACTGTCATTTAACTGTGCACGCGTATCCGAGAGTTCCTCATCTTGAAAGATAATATGTCCGTTGCTCACAAATCCGTTGGAATCCAACATACCGGCAAACGTTTTGGTAAAAACGGATTTGCCTGATCCGGACTCGCCTACAATGGCAATGGATTCATTCTCATAGATATCAAGAGATATCCCGCGAATCGCCTTCAGAATCCGCCCACGGACACGGAATTTGACATCCAGATCCCGGACAGACAACAATACTTTCTTCTTCTCCATACTAACCTCCCTACATATGTGTCCGAGGATCGGATGCATCACCCAGATTCTGTCCCACTACATACAGCACAATCGTGATGATGGAAACAACCGCTACAGGACCCCAGAATTCCAGTTCCCATCCCGGCGTCACCATAGCCGCCTCAGCTGCATAGATCAAACGTCCAAGAGACATCTCACCCATACCCATTCCGATATAAGCCAGGAACACCTCATAGGAAATGTATGACGGAAGCTCAGTGGCGAGCAAAGTCACAATCACAGAAGTCATAAAGGGCAAAATATTTTTTAATGCAATCTTAATCGTAGAAGTGCCAAGACACCTGGATGCCAGATTATATTCCCTGTCACGGATAATCAAAACCTGTGTACGAATAAAATATGCAATCCCAAGCCATCCAACAATTGTAAGCGCAAATACCATCGTCCAGAAAGTAGGGGAAAACAGCATAGAAAGCACTGATATGATCAAAATCATGGGTACATTTCCAATAATATTGTAAACTTCCATCATAACCATGTCCACTTTTTTGGAAAATCCCCATACTGCTCCTAACAGTACGCCGATAACCATATTGATGGCGGCACAGATAAACGCCAGGGAAATCGAAATCTTCGCACCATTCCAGACCGCCTCAAAAGTAGGCTCTCCAGATGCTCCTGAGCCTAGAATCCACTTCAGGCTGACACCAAAATGGTCCATCGCATCGCCGGGGGACAGATGCTTGGCACCGGAATCCAACAGATTCGCATAAGGATCATAATCTGTCACTGCAGGATAGATGTATGCGAACGCAACCACAAACAACAACAAACTCAATATCACAATGTTCACTTTATTCCGGAAGAACACGCGAAACACCGACTTCCAGTAAGAATACCTTGGAGCCGCTATTTTTTCCGACTCCATGTCGCTGTGTTTCACCTGGCTGAACAACTCTTCACGCTTTAAGCCAGTTCTATTTTTCAATTCCTCATACATTTCTATCACCTGCCTTTCGATGTAAATGAAATACGTGGATCCACACTTGCTATCAAAATATCTCCCAGAATAATAGACGCTACCGTCAGCAGCGCATAGAACAGGGCGACACCTACAATTACGCCGTTATCGTACTTGTTAATCGCCTGAGTCAGCAGATTACCTGCACCAGGAACCGAGTATACGCGCTCCGTGATAATGGCTCCTGTCATGGCAAAAAGGATGCTTCCCGGAATACCATGGACTATCGGGATCGCAGCATTTTTCCAGATATGCTTTGTAAAGATCTCCGTCTCGCTAAGACCTCCTGATCTGGCAAACTTCACATAATCGCTGTTCATCTGGTCAATCATGTAGCGCCGCATCCATTTCATCAGATTGGCGATGCTGGGCAGAGCCAAAGATATAATTGGCAAAACAAACATAAGTTTACTAGAAGAATCCATGTCAAACAATGTGGGCAGCTTGAATACGCTTCCGCCAATTGCTTTAAACAGGAAAATATACGCAAGAGAAGGCACTGCAATGATAAATATAATATATATAGTACCAATTTTATCCAAAATGCCGCTTTTGAACCGGGCCATCAACAGTCCGATGGGAAGCCCCAGAACATAGGCAATTATAGTCGAAATAATGCCAATCACAAAGGAATATCCCAATTTTGACATACTTCCTTTAATTGTGATTGTATTTGTGTAATCATCCGTAAATCGGGCAGCATACATATCACTGAGCGCCAGAGATCCTTCCGCATAGGTAGCAGTATGCAGATTATCGGCACTCTGCTCAACATGTCCTGTGGGATAACTCACAGTACTTAACAAATAAGTGCCCTGGGATGCAGTCATTGTCTCGAACACGTCCACACCACGATTCACAGTATAAGATTCCCCCAGATTGAGCGTCAGGAAATTCTGATGGAAATAAGGGAATTTACTGTCAAAATACAATAAATATTTATGCTTGGTTCCGTTTCCAATAATAGCCGGAGAAAACTTGTCTCCGCCATAAAGCGGATCATGGAGCGTAAAGGTCAGTCCGCGTTTACCAATATCCGTATTTTCGTCCACATAATGGATGTTATCAACAAAAAACATTCCTGTAAAGTAAGAAATAACACGAGAAATCAAGGGTTTATCCCTGGTTGCAAAGAGCGCTGCCTGTCCTCCGTCCTTCACCTGTCCGTTGCTTTTCTTATCCGCCTCCAGGCGCACAACGGTATAGCCCTGAGCTTCGTATTCTTCCGTAAACTTCTGGATATATTCAGCCGCAATCTCAGAATCCTTTTCCGGCGTCTGTCCCACAAGCGCCGCTGCGGACCTGTTTTCCTCATCAAGCTCACCGCTCTTTATCAGCCTGTTAATATATTCGGTATAATTCACATAATCCACATATCCAAATGCCTGATATCGACTCTGTTCATAGGTCACTCTCGCATTGCTCTGCGTTTTGGTGTAATTGCTGTCGCCCGCAAAGATATTGTTTCGATCCATCAGAGAATATACCAGTATCATGATCAGAATTACCACACAGATTGCCGAGAGTATACCCTTTATAATTCGTTGCAGTATATATTTCGCCACTTTCCTATCCTTCCCTGGAATGGCATTTTTCTATGGAATAATATGGTTCCACGGAATGGCATTCCATTAATATAAGGAAGCGCGGAGAAGTAAGACTCCTCCGCACCTCCGTCAGTGCTTTCAATTTTCTCTGCTGCACCTTAATACAATCCAATATTTTTATTCATGTAACCATAAGGCTGAATGGTATTAAGGTAAGTCTGAGCATCACCATAGTCCGGACCCCAGCCAGAAGTACCAGGAGCAGTGTCAAAGTTTGCCTCATTTCCGTTGTTGATACGGTAATAAGAGTATGCATAGCTAGTGCTATCCTCGTATGATACCAGGTTTACGATTACCTTTCCGCCCAGCACTTTCTCAATGGACTGCTTGTAAGCATTCGCCCTGTTGTTATAATATTCGGCATAAACACCACAAGGCACATCAATATAGATAGGGTTCTCTTCGGAAACTTCTACGCCGACCTGCGCCAGTTCAGCGATCGCTGTTTCCAGATATGCTACTGCATTGTCTGGATTGTACCAGCCATCAAAACCATCACTTGAACCTACGCCGTCATCCGCTGTAGGATCCCATACCTTAAGAGGCACTCCGTCTGCATCCAGCTGAGCCTGCACGATCTCACCAAAATAAGTGCCTGCCGGGAAATCAACACTTGTTCCGTTAATATCCACTGTCGTATCATTTTCCAGACTCTGGAATGTTCCAGGTATATAAGAATTTCTGAGGCTGACATATTTCAGATCTTCACCCACACTCGTCGCATTAAAGGCTCCTCTGTCAAACGCCATTGCCATCGCAAGACGGAAATTCTGGTTGTTCAGAGCTTCTCTGGTTCTTGCCTTATCCTCATCTGTCTGTGTGGAAACACCTACGCTGGTGTCATTGTAATTCGTCCAACTTGCACGGTTAACATTTATCCAACCGCAGAATGTCGTACCATCTGTAGCAGATGTATAATGATACAGATCAAAATAAGTCTCTGTCTCTCCTTCCGGAATATCCTGCTGCGCCTGCACTAACGCCGAAGTGGTAAAGCCGCACCCGGAAGAAATATTGTCTTTCACATCGTTATAAGCACGAAGCGGATCGGAACTATCGTTAAAGTAAATATTTACATTCGGTGTGTTGAGTACATCCGGATTCCAGTACTCAGGGTTCGCCTTGTAGCTGGTAACATTCTGTTCAGTATAGTTCGTAACCAGATAAGCGCCATTGTATGCAATGTGACTGGGATCAGTTCCGTAATTACCCGGCGTATATTCATCGCCTTCCGCGGAGAAAGTGCCTCCCTGTGCCTTATAGAAAGAGCGGTTCAAAGGAGCAAAACAGCCATATCCCAACATCGTAGTGAAAGCGGGGAACGGAGCTTCCAGGGTATATACCAGGGTGTAATCATCCACAGCTTCAACACCCACTTCTGAGAAATCTGAAATCTCACCGTTGATCCATGCGTCATAATTCTTGATGCCGCAGCCATCTGAGGTACCCATCAGCCAACCCAGCTCATCATTATTATCAGCCACATGCTGCATAGAAGCAACCCAGTCATCTGCTGTCACTTCACCAACCACACGACCCTGCTGATCCACCCAGTTCACGCCCGGACGAATATGGAACGTATAGGTCAGACCATCATCAGAAACCTCATAGCTTTCAGCCATAGCGGGCTGCTGCTGATTCACTGCATCATATTCCAACAGGCCAGTATAAGTACACGAAATAAAATAAGAATCACTTGTCATACTGGTAGCAATAACGTCCCATGTCACCAGTTCATAACTAATCTCATAGTTATACGTATCGTTCAGCGTGTAGCCCTTCTCATCCAGAAACGCCCTTGCATTGGTAAACCATTCTTCTGCCGTCTCTGAATCTCCCCATATGGATACCAGTTCTGTTCTGTCTTCAGAGCGAAGCAGCTCATTGGTAACCAGATAAGTATGCCACTTGTACTCGTCCAATCCCCACAGCACAGTGGTGTTAGTACGAGGTACAATGCGTGTCATAGCATAGCTTCCACCATTACTCTGTACAGGCTGGAACACACCCGACTCCAACAGCTTAGCTTCGGAGATTGCCATCAGTGCCATACGCTTATCAAGATCTGTGATCTCTGTCTTTGCCGCCTGATAAAATTCATTGAATTCACCCAAATTATACTCATAAAGAGCATCACACTTGTCATCATAGTCCATGGCATCGATCGCAGCCCAGTCAGGACCCTCATAGGCATTGTCTGTGTCTCCTTCATTTTCCGCATTGGCAGTGGATTCACTGTTTTCGTTGGCAGAACTGTCAACCGTTGTGTCGTTGCTGTCATTGTTGTTGCTGTCATTGCTATTACTGCCGCAGGCCGCCAGCCCGAATACCATAGAAGCAGCCAACACAGATGCCAGCAATTTTTGCGCTTTACGCTTTTTCATAAACTTTCTCCTCTCTTAGAGTTTTTACATGCTTTTACGCTTTATTGCAATAAACTGTTAAAACTAACAAAAAAAGGATTGAATAATACATCTATTCACTCCCTTGTGAATACTTGTATGCAATGCAGCATGTAGCTTATAATTCACACTATATATTATAGTTCATATTGTGTAAAATGTCAAGATTCTTCTTCGTAAATTGTAGAAATATAATAGAAGTTTGGTCACTGTTCACAGATCAGGAATGCGCACATACTGCGCATTCCGTGAGAAAACGTTTAGCTTAAAAGCAAAAATCGAGCATATACTGCGCATTCCGTGAGAAAACATGCTAAGAAACTGTTTCGAAACAACTATATGTTTTCAATCTGCCAGTCAATCGGTTCTACTCCGTTTGCCTTCAAAAATTCATTTGCCTGGCTAAAATGTTTGCAGCCAAAAAAGCCGTTATTTGCAGATAGCGGACTCGGATGCGCCGCTTTCAGAATCAGATGTTTTGGGTTTGTCAGCATTGGTATCTTGCGCTGTGCCGGTTTTCCCCACAGCAAATACACAATCGGCCTGTCCTGTGCATTGACTGCCTGAATAATGGCATCTGTAAACTTCTCCCAGCCCTTTCCCTGATGAGAATTCGCCTGATGAGCGCGCACTGTGAGAACTGTATTCAGCAAAAGAACCCCCTGATCCGCCCACTTTTTCAGATAACCATTATTTGGAATGTAACAGCCAAGATCCTCCCTTAACTCTTTATAAATATTCTGCAAGGAAGGAGGCAGCTTCGTTTGACTTGGAAGCACAGAGAAGCTTAGCCCATGTGCCTGATTTACATTGTGGTAGGGATCCTGCCCCAACAACAATACTTTCACCTTGTCAAGCGGCGTAAAATGCATCGCGTTAAAAATATCATCCGCCGGGGGAAATACCGCTGTGCTGTCATATTCGTCCTTTACAAACTGATACAGCTCCTTATAATAAGGTTTGTGAAACTCTTCCTGCATGGCATCTAACCATTCACCCGTCAACATTGCCATAATCTCTTCTCCTTTGTACAAAATTATTTATAACATACCAGGAAAACGTGCTTCTCCTTCTGCGTTATATTCTGACGGAAACGCCCCGTTTTCTCAAATATTCTTTGACTTCTTTCATCTCCAGCTCTTTGAAGTGAAACAGAGAAGCCGCCAGTGCCGCATCTGCTTTTCCTGCTGCGAAGACATCGTAAAAATGCGCCAGATTGCCCGCACCACCTGAAGCGATAACTGGTATTGATACATTTTCAGATACAGTCCTCGTAAGCTCAATATCATATCCATTCTTCGTACCATCACAGTCCATGCTTGTGAGCAGTATCTCACCGGCACCAAGTGCATTGGCCTTCATTGCCCATTCTACTGCATCGATCCCCATGTCTACACGACCGCCGTTTTTATAGATATTCCATCCGCTTCCATCAGTTCGCCGCTTCGCATCGATTGCGACGACAACACATTGACTGCCAAATTTGTCAGCAGCTTCGCTGATCAGCGCCGGATTCATAATTGCCGCGCTGTTCACAGCGACCTTGTCTGCACCCTCGCGGAGTATCGCCTTGAAATCATCCACTGTTCTGATGCCACCGCCGACTGTAAAAGGGATAAATACCTTCTCTGCCACTCTGCGTACCATATCCACTTTGGTAGCCCGGTTGTCTGACGAAGCGGTGATGTCCAGAAAAACAACTTCGTCCGCCCCTGCCTTATCATAAGCCGCTGCAATCTCCACAGGATCACCTGCATCAACTAAATTTACAAAGTTCACACCTTTGACTACTCGACCATTATTTACATCCAAACACGGAATAATCCTCTTCGTAATCATTCTTTTCCTCCATCCTGCAGCGCTACAAAGTTTTTTAAGATCTGCAGTCCCACATCAGAACTTTTCTCGGGATGAAACTGGCAGGCAAACACATTATCCTTTTCAACAGAAGCATGTATAGGTACTACATACTCTGTCGCCGCTGTCACGATTTCTGGTTCCTCTGCCTGTAAATAATACGAATGCACAAAATACACATAGGATTCTTCTGCAACTCCTGCAAAAAGCCTTCCTCTGTTTGGAAACTTTAATGAATTCCAACCAATCTGTGGCACCTTCAATCCTGTATCGTCAGGTATCTTTATCACTTTTCCTTTCAGAATACCAAGTCCTTGAACACCTGGCGTCTCCTCACTGGACTCAAACAACAGCTGCAGCCCCAGACAAATCCCCATAAAAGGAGTTTTTTTCGCAATTACCTCTTTTATGACTTCCTCAAGCTGATAGCCTCTAAGCTTCTCCATGGCATCGCCAAAAGCGCCTACGCCTGGTAAAATCACCTTCTCTGCACACAAGATCTTCTCCCTGTCTCTTGTGATAACCACTGCCTCTCCCAATGCTGTCAATGCCTTTTCCACACTCTTTACATTTCCGGCATCATAATCAATTATCGCTATCATATCCCTTGCCTTTCCATACGTCAATAAGATGTCACAAAGCAAGCTCCTAATTCCCAGCTATGACATCGGTGAGTGCAATTGTGTAGGACAACGCATCCTCGTTGCCGATAATGGCTCTGGCCGTCGTCTCATCAAGACCATATTTCTCTTCCAATATTTTTAAAATATTATCCTTGATTGCATCTACTTCTGCCATTACTCCATATTTTTCTGCATCTGCATTAATGTTGTCATACGTTGTAATTCCGCGCAGCAATGCATCCAGGGCCTCCACTTCACGCCCCATCTTCACATTCGTCTGATAAGAATCATATCGCCGCTGAATCTTTAAGATTACCTCACTTTTTGCTTTGATCAATCCATCCGATTCGCTGTCATCGAGCTCCATACCATATGTCGCCTCATATACTGTCATATAGTCCCCATCATAATATGCATTTCGCGCTGTCTGCAAAAATCCCGCTGTCGAAAGAACATTTGTCGCCACTATGACTGCACCGCCCACCGAAGCTCCAAACACAACTACTGCTGCAATCTTCTTAGGTGGAATTTTCTTCTTTGGCCCCTCCGCTGCGAGCTTCGCCTCTTTCTTTGCTGCTTTTTGTGCCTGCTTTTCTTTCTTCTTCTGTGCCGCCGCATCCTGTTTCGCCTTATTCGCAGCTGCCTTCTCCTCTGCCTTTGCCTTTTTCTCTTCTTTTTTCGCAAGCTTTGCTTCTTCTTTTTGAGTAAGATTTTCCTGTTTCTTCGCCTCTTTTGCTTCTTTCTCTGCTGCAAGCTCTTCCTCTGTCGGTTCTGGTACAAGCTCCTCTGTCAGCAAATTAAATAATTTGCCTAATTTGCCTGGTTTCTTTGTCTTCTCTGTATCTGCTTTCACATCTGTACTGTCACTTTTTTTCTTCTTTGCAGCAGCTTTCTTACTCCCTTGCTTTGTATTCTCCTCTGCTGTTTTGGCAGTTTGATCCACATTAATCAACGATTGAGGAATTTCCGGAAGTGGCACACCGTCATCCTCATCATCCGCATGTTTAAGACCTGCATTGACAGATGCCGCCTCATCATCTGCCATTTGATTCAGCAAATCCATCACATCATCTTGTATCGGTTCATTATTATCTGATTTCTTGAGCATGTCATTGATCTCTGCCAGTTCATCATCGTCATCAAGCATATTTAATACATCCTCAAGATTATCATCCATACTAATCGAGGCATCTTTCTCGGTTTCACCATCACCCAACAGATCTGATTCTGAACTAATATCATCAAACTCCAGTTCATCAATATTTAACTCTCCTGCCATCTGAAGTTCTGTCTCTGACTGTATTGCTTCCTCGAGGCCATCTATGCTCAACTCTTTCTCCTGATCAGGCTCCTCAGCTAATATATCAGGTATTTCAATATCCTCCACTTTCAGTTCATCCTCTGATTCTGGCATCCCAATATCCTCCAAACTTATTTCTTCCCCTGTATATGATATCTCCTCGTCCAAGATTTCCATATTCGGCATTTCGATGTCATCTATTTCAGGTTCCTCTATACTGGACTCTTCTGCTCCATACGACATGTCAGGTCCGTCAAATGCTTCCGTATCTGTTCGCTCATCCAATGATTCCTCGAGCATCCCCGCATCCA
>CAMWXE010000079.1 GCA_947178145.1 uncultured Lachnospiraceae bacterium
AGGAGTAGCTAAAAATTAAATTTAGTAAATATTTTAAATTTGCTCATTTATAGTACTATATTCATAGTACATCAACTTATTTTTTCACCTTGCATTTACACAACAGATTCGGTAAATGCAAGGCGTCTTTATTTTGTTTTAATTTCCTCCTTAATGTGGACAAGATTTATATGTAAGTGTTGATATTTTTTCGCCCATTATTAGATCCCCACATTTTGTACATATTTTAGAGTCATACTTTACCACTGTACAGCTTCCATCAGAATTTTTTGTGTGGCGTGAATAGATTGTTGATTTATAACTGTGTGAACAACTGCTACGTTCCTGAGCACTTTGCTGTTCATAGTAATATGTCCTGCCATCCTCATCTATGCACACTTCATCCCCATGGCTAAAATCTATAGTTCTTTCGTCCCACGGAGTTTCAATCCCTTTTGGGGCAGTCCAAAATACGTCTGTTCCATTCCAGCCGCTTACATCGTCAGTGCAAAAGCAACATTGCGGTTTCTGATACGCCATTGCCGGGATGCTGCTGCCCAGCACACATATGCCCGTGAGAATAACTGCCATCCCCTTTTTCCAAACTTTCTTTCTTCCTATTCCCATAATTCTCTCCATTCGTTTCCTTAATAAACTGTCTGATAACCTAAGCGACGGCGCCAATATCCCGAGCCGGCTCACATCCTGTGATGCGGTCATGATGCACCTGATATAATCCGCCTTTTGCTTTTTCGTCCTGCCCTTTAGCGCTGCATCATCACTGATCATCTCACTGACCGCAACCATCTCCCGAAACAGGAAATGCACCAGCGGATTAAAAACATGTATCACGATCACGGCAAAACAAAAAAATCTTTCGATCATATCCCTGCAGGACACATGGTTTAATTCGTGGATGAGCACTTCATCCAGTGCATCCTGATATTCATGATAGTCCACAGGAAGTAAGATGACTGGCTTTACCAGTCCCACAGTCACAGGTGAAGCAACACAGGGCGAGATGCCCACTGCCACCTTTTTTCCTGTGCTTTGATCTTCTATATAATGATGGGCGCTGTCTAAAAATACCATCTTACTTTTGCATTGGCGGCTAGTCTTGATATAAAGTGCAATCCATATGACTAGCGCAAGCACACATAACATCAGGACAGCCCTGATCGCAGGCATGAACTTCTCATACCCCGTAATATAAATCAGTTTACCCTCCGCATCAAAGACAAGCATATTTTTCCATAGATCAGTTCCCTTATATATATTTATCTTATTTACATCATAGGTCTCCGGAAAAGTGACTTCTGCCACAATCCCCAACAGATACTTGATCTCGCCCTTAAGTTCCGCAACCAGCCATGAGACAGGCAGCAGATAAAAAATAATATTTACCCTGAGCAGCCATCTTTTCCATTTTAATGGCAGCTCATATGACAGGATGCCGTTAAACAAAATATACATCAGTGTACAGATACTTCCGCACATCATCATATGTACATATAATCTCATTGTTTCTCCCACTCCTTCAGCATCTGCCGCAACGCTCCAATCTCCTTTTCATTCGGCTTTTCCCCGCCGCTTAACATTGCCAGCATTTTTGCACATGACCCCCCGTAGTTCCTGTTCAAAAAACTCTGGGTTGCCTTTTCCAGATACGCTTCCCTGGTAATGGCAGGAACATACTGTTTGAACCGTTCTCCTTCGATTGCCCTCACCAGATCCTGCTGCTGCATCTTGAACAGGAACGTATTGAGGGTCTGCTTTTTCCAGTCCTTTTGTGTTCTCGCATTGAAATCATCCAAAAGCTCTCCCAGAAATACCGGCTCTCCTTTTGCCCACAATGTTTCCATGATTTCCAATTCCGCTTCTGTCATATTCCTCTTCTCCTTAACAAGTACTATATTTATAGTATATAGCGATACAGGAGAAAATTCAATATTTTTATTAGACAAAATCCGTTTTTCCTATTACCTCCACTTTTTCCAGATATCCGGCTGATAACCTGCCGTAGCCTGTTTTCCATTTCTTACAACAGGGGTTTTCAGAACCTTCTGGTTTTCAAGTATTTTTTCGTCTTTGTCCTCATCTGTGGTATATTTTATCAGCGCAAGCAAATCCTTGTCCCTACACTTCAATCTGTTCTTCCTCGTTCCATACCGCCTTATATGTTTCCCTGACAGTCACCCATCCGTGTAATTCTATCATCTGTCTTCCTCTTCCCTGCTTTGTGCGCGCTAATACCAGTCTTATACCGCTGATTCGCTCCTACCCTTTAGCAATACGAATCCATGACTGAAACCCTTGCTGTCACTGCATATAATAGCGCACTCCCTTGTCACACTCGATTTTACCCCGGCAGGCGCTTACATACCGATACAGCTGTGTATAGACACGCACCAGCGCGTCCTCCTTCTTTTCCATCTGGTGGCGGCGCATCGTCAGGCCGCCGGTCAGCTGTGAGAGCAGCTCCGACAGCAGTTCCATGCCGTATGCTGCCGTGCGCCTGACCATACTGTCCAGCGCTTCCAGTGTGCTGTCATGCACCGTGTCAAAACCGCTCTGGTACAAGTCTTCCAGAAGGTTTTCCACGTCGGACAGCAGCTGTTCAAGCGCTTCTTCCTTATCAAACATGTTCATCTTTTATCAACTCCCGCTCTCATTCCTTGCGCAGATATGATTCTGCTTCCAATTCTAAAAAGCTTCAAGCAGTTCCTTTATCCGATTCATTCAATTCCTTTTTACTAAAAACAGCAACCGGGTACATCCGGATTCTGCCGCCGCGCAGATAGATTCTGCCAAAAAAGCATGGCAGATTTTCGTTCGTAATCTTTTCTAAATACCGGATTCCCTCCGCCTCGTCTTTGGAATAGACGATTTCCACCACGACCGCTTTTCCAGCCTCATCATACAGATTCATGCAGAGCTTCTGTTCCGTCTCCAGAAAAACCGCCTTCTCACAAGATGCCGGTCTTAAAAACACAAGCTGTGTCTGTGCTGCGCCGTCTGCCTCTGTATTTTCCAGTGTATCCATTTTCCCTTGAAACAGCACCGCAAAAAGCTGCGCGAAATCCCGATAATACCATGCTCCCAAAAGGTCTGTGGTCAGTGCATTGTTGTCCGCTCTTCTGTCCCGAATCAGCTCGCCCTTTGTCTCCTTGCTCGATGACAGCCTTCCCCTGCTGTCGCACTTAGCCTGTGTCAGATGAATGTGCCAGAAAGCAAGCTCCTGCAAGGGAACGGACAATCCCCACGGCGTCTCCTGTGTATAGCGCGAATCTGCGCGGTTCGCCGCATTGGCATTGTCATAAAATACAGGTCTCGCCTGTGTGTAGGTATACCATTTCCCGGTGTTCTCCTCCAAAAAATAGACGGTCTCACCCTCATATCCGCTCCTGCTCACAAAATGCTCGACCGCGATACCGGCCAAATCAAGGTCAAGAGCCGACATATACTCTGCGCGGAATGCACCCGCCAGCTTTGACACTTCCAGCGCATTTTTTGCCTGCCCCAACAACTCCACCTGCCTATAGAATGCGGTTAACTGCCGCATCAACAGCTGTATTTTGAGTGATGCCACCCGTTTGAGGTATTTATTGTACGAATCCTGCAGCCGTCTCCAGTCATTCTCAAAATTGGGCAGCTTCGCGTTGTGACAGATTGTCGCCAGACGTTCCATATGGTCAAGCGCATCCTGCGGTGTCCTGGCCAGACCTGTGTCCATGAGTTCCTCCAAAAAGGTCCGCATCTGCAGGACAACTTCCTGAATCTGCTCCATGTCATATTCCGTACTTCCTCCCTGATCCTGCTCCAGCGCATCAGCATTGATCTGCCCTGATTCCAGCTTGCACCACAAGACTGCCTCCGCCTTGTGAACACAGAATTCCTTCTTGTGGCAGGTACATGTCGAGTATTCCAACGGATAGAGCAGCCTCACCGTCATGGACTGCGTCAATGGCTGCACTGTCACGACACTGGAATAGTTCATCTGTGGTTTTTTCCCTGCCCTGGCGCTGTCAATCAGTTCCTGCAGCCGCCTGACACCTAAGATTTTGCAGAGTTTTTCCAGTGGATAGTCCGTGATCTGCTGCAGTACATTGTTTGTCATCGCATTGCCGGACTTTGGAAAGTTGCCGTCAACCGCATTCACTTCTTTTCGGCCTTCATTCTTTTCGGCTTTTTTGCACTCTTTCCTGTTCCCGCCTGCCACGGTCTGATTTTCAGCTGTTACCTTGTCATTTTTTCCCTGTGTTCCCTCTGTGACAGTCCCTTGTTCTGCTGTCTCCTGACTGGCCTCTCTTTCAGTCTCTTCTGCGGCAGTCTCTTTTTCCGCTGTTTCCTGACCGGTTACTGCAGCTATCTTCTGCAGTGTGAGGATTCCAAGTATGACATGGCGGCAGATGCTTCGCGACGGACAGGAGCAGGCGCTTTCCCCGATCGGCATTTTGATATGGACTGCCTCTTCCCCGACTTTTACTGTAATCACTTCTTCCGCAGATAAATTTTGTAAAAATCCTCTTTCAGCTTCTTTTAAAATTTCATTCTGACCTTTGTCCAAAAGCTTATACGGAGTCGTCTCCATATCTTTATATGCACGCTTTACGATTCCTTTATTCGAAATACCAACCAAATAATCATCGTCTATCTCCCGAAAAACGGATTCCCAATCACTCATGTAAATCCTCCCCGCTAATCCAACTCCTATCTCACGATACCAATGCACCATATATTAGCTGACTTTCCACAATACCAATGCACCATATACTGACAGGCTTTCTCACATTGATATCAATGTAGAAAACATGAAAGCCGTTTTATAAAATTTTCGCGATAAATCCTGACAGCTCCTCCGGTGTCATCGCGCCGACCGACGCCCCCATATCCGCGAGCACTGACGCCGCTTTCCTGTCATAATTAGGCACCGCGTCATGGTCCAGTGCCGGCAGCACGATCAGCTTTGCCCCGCTCTCGATAATGTTGCTGCTCACCTGATACAGATGGTGATAACTGCCGCCCTCATAGAGATCCGTGACCAGCACCACCATCGTCCGGTGCGGCATCTCTATCAGCTGCTCACAGTAGGCAAGCGCTCCGGCAATATTCGTGCCGCCGCCAAGCTGAATGCTCATGAGCGTCTCGACCGGATCGCTGGCATATCCGCTCAGATCCACCACATTCGTGTCAAAGATGACAAGTCTCGTGTCCAGCATCGGAAGCCTCGCAAAGATTCCTGCCATGACGGCGCTGTGAATCACCGAATCCAGCATCGAACCGCTCTCGTCCACGCAGATAATCACGCGCCACTGGTTGAACTTTTTCATGCGCGAGCTGAAATATACCTGTTTTAAGAGAATCTGCTTTGTCTCTGTATCGTAGTTTTTCAGATTCCTGCGTATCGTCTTTTTCATGTCAAGATTCCGCATGGATTTCACCGGACTGCTCACATTGCGGTTCAGCCGCCCGAAAAGCGTCTTCTTCATCTCCTGCTCGAGCTTCTTTGTCAGTTCATCGGCGACCTTGCGCACCACCTGTCTGGCAAGCTCCAGCACTTCGCCCTTCATCATGTGCTTTAACTGCATGATTGTCTTTAAAAGCTCCTTGTTCGGCTCCAGTTTCCGCAAGACTTCAGGATCGGTCAGCAGCTCTGTCATCTCATACTTTTCCAGCGCGTGCCGCTCCATGATTTCCACGGTATTTTGCGGAAACAGCGTCTTGATTTTGGTCAGCCAGCGCGGAATGGTGAGCTGGGAATCTTCGCTTCCCCCGCGGCGCTCCCTGCGGATTTCCTGGTCGTCACCGTATTCCCTCGAATACAGATAGTCCAATACCTCCTCCATCTCCATCATTTTCCTGTTCCCCTCCGAAAATGGTATCTGCCCCGCCGCATACGTTCCCAGCACCAGCCGCCAGCGGTTTAAAATTTCCTGTTCGTCTGCCATATTCTCCCGATTCCCTCCCAATTAACACCCTAAAACACGCTGCACATATCCATCCAGCTCCCTGCCGTATGTATACCATTCTGGCAGCACTTCGTCCCGCTCCATCAGTTCGCGCCCTGTCCTGCGGTGAAGCCCTGCTGCCTGCCGCGCAATCTTGTCAGTCTCAGACGGTGTGAAGTACGCAAACGCCATTCGAAGCTGCGGCAGCAGTTCCATAAATTCCATCTCGTCAACCTCACCGAGAAAGGCGTCAATCATCACAAGCATCTCACGCTCCATCAGCATCAAATCCCTCGCCGTAAAAAACAATCCCCTGAAAAAGACCGCCGTCTTTAGCAACTGTTCCCTTGTGCCTGTGAGATACCCCCTGCATGCCACACCTACCGCATGCGAATCCTCCTGGCCGCCTCCGTAGAGAATCCCGTGAATGCAGCCATTTAGCCCCGCATGAATCTGTCTGTCTTCCTGCATCCGGTACAACGCCTCGTAGAAGTCCGCCCGCTCCCCGGTGTCCTCCTGCCCTTTTCTCCCTGTGATCTGATACAATAGCTTCAAGGCGTTCATGCCCGCATCCAACATTTCGTCCTGCATCCGTGTGATACCCGGGAGCAGCGTAATCAGCTTTCTGACTCCCGTGCGCAGAAGCGCTCCAAACTTCAAATCCGACTCGTAGAGAGTTCCCAGCTCTTCCATCATTGTCAGGAATTTCACGGCATCTGCAATCGAATAAAAATCCATATCTTTCAAAATCAGTTCATGCACGCGCTCATACACAGACTCAATCTGGCTGGAAATCCCCATCTCAAAGACCTGCGTCAAAAGAATCGCAGCGCTGTCAGCCTTTGTGTCCTGGCGGAGCCGCTCCTGCACAAGGCTGACAATCGCTTCCTCCATGGTCGCACCATGCACCGACACGTCAATCAAAGCCGCAAAAACCTGCGCGCTGTACTTGTATTTCCAGATTTCGCGAATCAGGCTGCGGTCTGTCCTCTGCTGCAGATTTGGTCCTTTCACACGCCTTGCAAACTCAGTCCGCAGGAAAACCATCCGATGAAAAAAGCGGCTCATGCGCCTGTGCTTTTTGCTGGAAAAAATGGAGAGTGTCACTTCTTTTTCCAAGGTACTGTCTGTCCTGATTCCAAACTTTTTGCACTCGTTCTGAAAATCCAGGATAATCGGCGGAACGTCCGCCAGCGTGCAGAGCGCACCCGAACCAGTCCCCGTCATCAGCCGGCGCAGCGTGCGAAGCGGCATGTCTGATGTCATATTGCATTCGCCCTTTACATAAGAAGATAAGACGGCATCCTGCAATTCATAGGCACCCGTCTGCGGTTTCTCGCGAAGCGCAGCAAGCCCCTGTGCCATCTGCCACGCACAGATTTCGTCGTAGGTCGAAAGCGCCCCTTCCTGTTTTCTGATTTCCTTTCCCGATGCAACCAGAAAATCCAGTACTGCCATATCATAGGACTGCTGTTCCTGGCTGACAAGTCCTTCCCAAATCTTCTGGTAAAAACCTGTATAAGGCATTCCGCTCGCATAACCGTTCAAGGCGTCCGCTGCCTCCATGGAATACGGCATCAGATAGACACTCTCGTCCTTATTGGGAACATAATGTGCAATCTTTTTTGCATACTGAACAGTCTCTCCCCAATTCTCATCAGAAAGCCTTTCCTTTAATCCCGGCGTGTGAAACCCGCCGGTTATTACGAGAATTCGCTGTTTTTTCGCTGTATCACGAATCTTCTGGCTGACAGCTTCCCCATGTTTTTTTGCAGCACCACAGCCGTGCAGCGCCTGCAGGGCGATCCGCGCCGCCATGTGCTGCTCCCTCGCAAGACAACCCTCACGCTGTAAAACCTCTGTCGGCGTATTTTGCCTCGCAAGCGCGCAGTATGTACTTAAATGAGAGAAAAAGACATCGCTGTCCTCGTACAATCCATTCAGCTCGAAATATTTTTCCCAGAACTCGTCAAAGCTGCGCAGCCCTGTCTTTTCGCACAGTCTCTCGATGTACGCATTTCTGGTGAGCAGATAGTCGTCATTGTAATTGCGCGGTGCCTCCCCTTCTGCCGCCCTCTCCGCCGATGCCGCAAGGATATCCCCATAAGACAAGTCAATAAATGACACTTCTGTCCTGTTTTTGTGCGCTTCCCTCAGTGCCACCAACTCCGGCGAATAGTCCAGAAAGGGGTAATAGCACTTGTAATGTTCCTGCTCCTCCGATATTCTTTGCGCCCTGTCATGATAGGCATAGTAGATGGCAAACGGCGCGCGCGTATCCTCGTGCAGCATGACTGGCAGCAGCGCATTGGCATTGTCCGGCCCCTCCACCAGGACCGCGTCCGGTTTCCAGTCCGCAAAAATCTTTTTGATCTGACACGAACAGGCCGGACTGTGATGGCGGACAGGAATCAGCATTATTTCAGCCATTTCCTCGCTTCGTAATATTGTTTCCATAATCCACCTTCTTTGCTGCTCTTATCCCGGATAACCGTGTTGAAATATCCCTTTACTTTTTCCAGATCGTCCTTGTCTTCCTTTGAAATCGCGCCGACCAGGTTCTGCACAAGGCAGTCCACATTCAGATGCCCGTCCCCGTAATAATAGCCGGTGAGCATTGTCTGGTAATAGACAGACACCGCCTCCGCCGTGCTCATCACCGCATTTGGCTTGTCGATACGATGTCCATACGATGAAACGCCCTCCCGCAGTTCGTGGTACGTGGATGCAAGCAGCTCCGCGACGTCCTCGTCAGCCTGCATATCGACATGACTCTCCTGCGCAAGCATATTGACCTCATTTAAGATAATCTGCTTTTCGAGGGACACCTTATTGACCGGCATGACAGTCTCGAAATTAAAGCGCCGCTTTAACGCGCTGCTCATCTCATTGACCCCCTTGTCCCTGGTGTTGGCCGTTCCGATCACATTAAAGCCGGGGCGCGCAAACAGAAAGCCGTCATCACCCAGCTCCGGCACATTTAAGACCTTGTCACTCAGCACACTGATCAGGCTGTCCTGAATCTCCGCAGGCGTCCTCGTAATCTCCTCAAACCGGGTGAGAATCCCTTTCTCCATCCCTATGTAGAGCGGTGACGGCACAAGCGCCTCCCTGCTTGGTCCCTTTGCCAGCAGCAGCGCATAGTTCCACGAGTACTTGATCATGTCCTCCGTCGTTCCCGCTGTTCCCTGTATCGTATTCTTGCTGTTCCCGCTGATTGCGGCGGACAGGAGCTCCGAGAGCATTGTCTTTGCCGTTCCCGGCTCCCCGACAAGCATCAGTCCGCGGTTTCCCGCAAGTGTGACGATGCACCGCTCCACGAGCGCGTCATTGCCGAAATATTTTTTCCTGATCTGGTACTTGTTTCCCTGATATTCGATTGGCTTCTCGCTTCCTAAGATAAAGGTTCTGACCGCCTTGGGCGACATCTGCCAGTTGTCCGGTTTTTTCGCATCCGGGTCTGCATTTTTGAGCGCCTCAAGCTCCTCCTGATAGCGCACCTCCACTGGGGGTTTTATCGATTGCTGCATATGGTTTGTCCTTTCTAATATCTAATTTAATACTATTCCTTTATTTTTTCTGTCTTAATCTTCTTCTCTTTTCCAATTGTCCGGTTATCGTTTCGGATAATGACGGTATCGGTATCGGCCGATCTGCCAAATCAACAGACGGACAAGCCGCTGTTGGAAAGATTTTTTTCAAAGCCTGTTCATTGATTCCGACAGAAGAATCCCACCATGCCAATGGTGCCTGCACTTCCACCCTGACGTTAGGGCGCCCGTCACGCATTCTGTAAGTTGTATATTTCGTTATCATTCCCGGATAATCCTTCGTATCCAGAATTCCTATCAGTGCAAGGGACTCAAGCAAATTCCCGTAAACCCATTTTTTGGAGCTTGGCAGCAATTTTTCTTTGCTGAGGGCATCCCTTACCTTACTATATCTTGTTTTGGGCGGCATCGACCTTATCACTGTCAAGACCGCCCTGAATGTCCACCAATCATATTCTGTCGGAACGGGACGTTTGCCCATCTGCTCCATTTCTTTCAGTGCCAAGACATGGCCGACCGGATCGCCGTCCAGCGGAGTCCCTTCAAGCATACAGAAATACCACTTCTGTGTGATGTCGATCGCTTTGTCCCGGTATCCGCATACAGCGCAGGTATCTTTCGAATTGCCATATGGTGTATGCTCATGAGGCGGCATTACCATTGCCATAACTTTTGCAGTCAGTGCAGACCTCCACAGAAACGGCTCTGACCACAATCCGGCAATAAATGCATCTGACGCTTCCCTGATTGTCCATGTGCCTGAAAGACGGTAAAACGCATCCATAATCTCATCATGCTTTGGCGTATATATCTGATTTGGCATATGTCCCATTCTTTCCAGTGCGCTTAATTCTTCCGCAGAAATTGTGTCAGGTATCTGATATAATACCATTTTTTTCTCTTCATCAAAGCAGCTGCTGCCATGTTCATAGATTTGTTTCAACAGCCATAATTGATCTGCTACATTCATTGCTAAACCTCCAGCATCAATCCCACTTCTAAATTATGGTTTCATTTTGTTTCATGATTTATTTTGTTTCTGAGCAGTTTCTTCATATCTATTATAAATGCTATCCCATATAACAGGCAAGCAGAATATATCATTATTGTTAAACGTGCAGCTGGCAGGGTTCACTCCGTTCCAGCAACAGGGAACGTACAAATTATTCGTCCGATTTCTTAAGCTATTAACCCTGGAGGTGAACAGTAACACCTCTCGTGCTCCATAAAGTATTTAAAACACTTTTAAGTAGATTTGTATGTACATATATGATAGAATAACAGCATATTATTCATCGGAAAATCGGAAGGAGGCTATCTATTGTGAAGTTGTTCTCTTTCAAAAAACAAAAACAGCAGGCGGTCTTTGTTTTCCGCATTGAGCATATTTTCAGCATCCGGGATGTAGGAACCGCCGTAGCTGGTATTGTGCTGAATGGCAGTGCTGGCATTGGAGATGTTGTGTCCTTCGGGCATGTCCCTGGTGATACTGTGTTCTCCTGCAACATCAAAGCCATCCACGGAAAGGGTAGCCTCGAGGGTGGTATCGTCCCCGTGGACAGGGCTGCTCCAGACGGTCCCTGCCGCTATGGCTGCTCCCTGATATTGGACGAATCGGACAGCCACCGCTTCCATGCGGGCGCGTATTTGTTTATTCAGTGAAAACGATAGGAGTCATTTTGATGAAGGCATCTCTCAACTTGTTAGAAGACTTTTTCCGTAACTGTGACCAGAGTAACTGGGGATATTCCAAGGAGCAGATCGCTGTGGCAGAAGCAAAACTATCTGTCTCTTTTCCAAAGATTTTAAGGCATTCCTATACCAGATTTGGCGTCTGTCCTTACATTCAGGACTATGGAAATAATATCCCTGTCCCGCTTGTATTGGAAGATATTTTCATACCGGATTCCACCTACAACGCTCCGCACTATGTTCCAGAAGAACTGGATTTTTTAGTTTTTTACATTATTGTCGATGTATCAGCGATTGATTACGGGATTCGGCTGTCCGATCTTATCCTAGACGCCCCGCCTGTCTATCTCTGCAACAATGGAGATGATTGTCCTCTTTCTATTCTCCAATTATTTCCACACCATCTGGAAAATCCCGTATTACAAGCGCACATGTATTGGTAAGTTTTACATTATTTTTTAATGGATACGCCAATTTGCCCCTTCTTTCCCCCATTATACAATGAACGTCTAATTTCGTATCTATCAAACCCAAATTACTATCTAAATTATTGGAAAAAATAAGACTTCCCGCACTTACCCCTATTACCAGACCATTGTCATTGATATACTCCATCAAAGACTTATTAAACCTTGTAGCATTGATTCTTTCAAGCAAATAACGTGTATTTCCACCACACAAATATACCACATCATATCGTTGCAGCTTCCCAATCTCCATTCCGTCATGTAAATCACTTACGTCAATATTTTTATCTAAGATACCACATTTTAACAGATCATTTATGCACTTTGGCAAAACATTTATAGCATCTACATCGGTCGCCGCTGTAGGGATAAATAAGGCTTTTGCGAAAGACATATCTTTTCCTGCCATATCCACAAAACACTCTTTAATTTCTTCAGTTTCCAAACCTGCTGATGTTAATAATACCCTCATGCTTCCTCCTATTCTGACCACTTCATCTGCTCTTTAGAAATGCCTAATTTACTACACTCACTGCAAACATATTCTTTTTCAGTCTGATTCCCAATCTGATATTTTAAAACTCTGTCTTTAAACACAATGTATTTTTTATTACCTGCCTTAAAATCAACAAACCAATTTTCATGTGTATCAGGATCAGACAGCATGACTTTTGAAATTTGTTCCGGAAAATCTTTCCTATCACTTGTAAAAAATAGTGCAGTCCAGTATTTGGGTTTCCCACCAGTATTCCACAATTCAATTTTATGAATATTAAGGCAATCAATGATACAATCATCCGCTATGCTTTCTTTGATCAATATTCCTTCATACAATTCCTGTTTCTTTTTATGGATTGCATTGCAGCCACAATTATGAACATCTTTTGCCACATTTAACGTCAATTCATCTTTTAGTAAAATATCCATAGATACCCGAAAGGTATCTCCTAGTATCAATAGTTTTTCTGTCTCTGGCAATGCAATATCAGCTTCCCATTTAGATATCGACTGCCTGCTAACGTTACATACTGCTGCAAGTTCTTCTTGAGTCATTCCATTTGCTTTTCTTAGTTCTATAATCTTTTCTGATAATTTCACTGTCGCACTTCCTTTCATTAATTGTATGATACAGAATAATAATACTGTTTACCACCAACATTAAAGTTCTTTTTGGCAACCCACAGTTGCGAATAAATTTTTTTGCCAACCTAGAGCATTACCTCACCCTTCGGTCTTTGCTTTTAACCGCACTTTGTCGCTGGTAGTCTTCCACTTTCTTTTTTAAAGAAGTGTAGTACTTTTATTTGGAGAATGCAAATATGGATAACTCAACATATTGGTAAAAATGACGGAAGTATTTGGGTCGCACGTTCACCTTATGGGTTCACAGAGTCAGGAAAAATCCAATTTTCAAATTTAAATACCGCATTCTGATACTTTGCAGCAAAAGCTCTTTGACTAACTCGGTCATAGACCTGATACTCTTGCTCGTCCAAGCTGTCACTCCATTCAACTACTTCGTAATCCGAATCCACTATATAATACTTTTGATGTTCAAATAAATTTTTATCAATTTCTTTTCCTACAGGACAAAAAGATAGATCTATATTTTGTTCTGTTTTTAAATTCATCAGATTTCCTATATTGGAGGTAATTCCTGTAACATCAAACTTTATGTTCTCATTCAAAAACCATTCTATATCTATTAATATCTGTGTAAATGCCTGTTGTACCTGCAAATACCCCTTGGTACACATAACCTGTATATAGTAAAGCTCTCTCGCCTGCTGACCCCATACTCTATCCAAAACGCACAATGCTTGTGGGTTAAAATAGGATTCATAGTAATAATTGATATGACTTCGGTCTTTAAATGTGTCCAAAATACTCTTCTCAAAGTCTGACAATGTATGTTCACCAAAATTGTCTTGTTGATGCTTTTCAGTCTTACTTCGCGAGATTACACTGATTTGTTTATGTTCTGCCCACCCCAATATGAGATGTCTGACTGTCTTTCCCGTATCATTTGCTATTAGCAGCAACAGCGGATCATTTTGCAGGTCATACTCCTCATTCATTAGCTCTTGCTGTGTACGGCCGCATGTACCCATAGACGTGACCGCCCCATACAAGCCAAACCCCATATATTCTATTTTTTTCTCTGCTGCATACATGCGCACATCCATATCTTGATTTAGCAGATTAACCCTGTTTTCAATACGGTTTAGTGTTACTTCATATTTCGCCAATTCTGAAATGATATAATCCAAAAGTAATACAGGAACATTGCTGATTCCTGCATTTGCACCATATTTTTTGCACAATTCTGCCAATTTTCCCAAGCATCCCTCGAGATCTCTATCCGGAATTTCATGTAACATAATTGTTTCAATTTTTATTCCTTCGTAGTTTGTATTCAAATCATTGATAGCGGCATCCACATCTCCAGCTTTGTATTTATATATTACCCGTATCTTCCTTTTAATTTCATCAGACAGATCTTTCAAAACAGGAACTTTATATGTATAAGCGCAATCAAACTCTACATATCCATTTCCGACGGCTGATTCAATTTCTGCTTTCTTGGCATCATTATCCATATCTGGAAAATCCAATCCATATATTTTTTTCATTTGCATCAACCTGGTTCCTTTCTGTGTCAAATAGCCTAGTGTTTTATTTTCCAGATTTGTTCCCCACGCATGCTCCTGCATATCATATCGAAATCCTCTTGTTTCTTGGTTCCTGTTTTTTTCTCCTATTCGCTTTACAGTTTCCTCATTTATTTTCTTTTTTTGAATATTATGTGATAACATATCTATAATCCCCCCTCTTTCTATAATATCAAGCTATTTTCATCCCGTTCCCAGCGCAGTTTTTCCATCTTCCGTTTCTGGCCGCGTATAATGCCCTCATAATTCCGGCACAGTTTCGGGACGATCTCACCGGATTTAAAGTCTGCTGGCTTCCTGCGGGCAGCCCGCAGCTGATATGATAATGAAGTGTTCAAAATATTCCTGGTTATTCATATGGTTTCATTTCTCCTTCCGGAGCTTTTCTTTTTCGTTTTTCATACAATTATCAGCTATAGGGTTTCCCTATCCGCAAAAAGTAACTGGTACATTGCCTGTCACTGCTGTCAGAACCTATAAAGATTGATTATCGCCCATATTGGTGATATAATTTAGCTACATCAAATTAACATACAGGAATTTGCAAACTTGCTAAAAGACTTCCAGTTCTTATGGAAGTTTCATGTTATCCTCTACAGAACAGCCCAGCTATTGGAATATTTTTCAGGAAATTTATATGAGGTGACAAAATCATGTATCTGATATCCGTTTATTTTGACAATTCTGCCACGAAAAGAATACAGACGCTTATTGATCAGATTGCTATGGCATCGGGGAATCATTATATGACAGAGAAGCAAGTGCCGCCGCATTTGACACTCTCTGCCATCGAGGCACGTAGCGCGGAGGTGCTGATTCCTGCTGTAAAAAAACTGGAGGGAACACTGCAGCAGGGCACAGTACAATTTGTCACTGTCGGGCAGCTGCTTCCGTATGTGCTGTATACTATGCCTGTACTGAATCCCTGCCTGCAAGAATTGGCAGAACAAGTCTATGATGCCGTTTCTGAAATTCCAGAGACGACAGTGAGCAGATACTATCGCCCCCATTCCTGGCTGCCGCATGTCACCCTTGGCAAGACACTGTCAAGAGAACAGATGCAGCTGGCCTTTGCTGTGGTTCAGGACAAATTTTCCGTATTCGAGGCAAACATCACAGAGCTTGGTCTTGCTAAGGTGAATCCGCATGATGATGTGCTGCGGTTTTCTCTGCTGTAAATTTGAGGGATTTTAGTCCACCGATTTCAGCGACTCCGCCATATTGATCGTGTCAAGCTTTACAGACATCATCCGGTTGACCAACCAGGTAAATGCAAAGGTCAGCAAAATGCTCAATAAATAGCTCACTGCCTTGATATGGATATCGAAGGACATCAGGTCGATATCCACCTTGTGCATGACAAATCGATGCAGCGCTTTCCCCAGGAACAGTCCAACCGCACATCCAATCGCCGTCAGCACTGTATTCTCACGGAATACATAGGCGGCCGTCTCATTTCTGTAAAATCCAAGCACCTTGATCGTCGCAATCTCGCGAATCCGCTCTGTGATATTGATGTTATTCAGGTTGTAAAGCACGATAAACGCAAGTGCCGCCGCGCAGGCAATGATGACAAACACGATGTAATTCATGCTGCTCATCATGCTTGAAAAGCGCACCAGCATATCCGCATTGACAGAGACTGCTGCCACATTGTCCGCTTTCATCAGCGCCGCTCCCGCTGCGTGCGCATCCTCACCCTCCGCCAGATTGACATAGAGATTTTTATAGAAGATTTCTCCTATTGATTCTTCATAAGTCTCAGCGTTCAGATACACATAATTGTAAATGTAATTCTCACAGATGCCGCTCACAACTGCCTGAATTTCTTTTCTGTCCTCATCGCACAGCAAAATTGTGTCGCCAATCCTGATATCATACCGCTCCGCCAGCTTCTCGCAGATAACAGCTTCGCCATGCTGCGGATACGCGACCGCCTCGCCCGCAGAAGTGTGCAGATCGATGTAGCTTCCTGACTGATCCGGATCTTCCACAACAATCAGATTCACTGATTTCACACTGTCCGCAGTCTCCATATCCATCGTCGTTTCCATCGCTGCAAGACAGGTTCCACCATATGCGTTGAGCAGCTCCCTCAATTCATTCAGGGAAACGTCAGCCGCATCATGCACGCCGCTCTTTAAGGTAATGCCAAGCTGATAAGTCTGGATTTCCTCAAACTGCTGATCGGCGATATCTGTGACCGAATCCCTGATTCCAAATCCAGTCACCAGCAGGGCCGTACAGCCGCTGATACCGATCACCATCATGAGAAACCGTCTCTTGTAACGGATAATATTTCTCACAGACACCTTTTGCAAAAACTTTAGCCGGTTCCAGATAAAGGGCACCAATTCCAGAAACACCCGCTTTCCGGCCCTCGGTGTCTTAGGCCGCATCAAATCCGCTGCCACCTCCTTTAATTCACGGCGGCAGGAAAACCACGTTGTACCCATGGAGCACAGCAGCGCACATGCCAGACAGAGCAGCGCTGTCCCACCGTCAAATACAAACACAATCCCGCCCATCTCGTACATCATCCCATACGCCTGCCAGATCACGAACGGGAAGAGATGGATTCCCATAAAATATCCCGCGATACAGCCGGTCAGCGCCGCACTTCCCGCGTAAAACAAGTACTTTCCCATAATGGCCGCTTCGCCGTAGCCAAGCGCCTTCAGCACACCAATCTGCGTGCGCTGCTCCTCCACCATGCGATTCATGGTCGTCATGCATACCAGCGCCGCCACCAGAAAAAAGAATACCGGAAATACATTTGCCAGTCCCTCCACAATGCTGGAATCGTTCTCAAAGCAGGCATAACCGATATTCGTGTCCCGGTCAAGAACGTAAGTATCCGGCCTTTCAATCGCGGCAATATCCTCTCTTGCGTCCGCAATCTCCTGCTCAGCATCCGCAATCTCCTGCTCAAACTTTGCGTAAGCATCATTGTATTCTGCCCAGCCGTCTGCGATCGTTGTCTCTGCATCCAAAAGCTCCTGCCGGCTCTCCTCCAGCTCTGCCTGCGCGTCGGCAAGCTGCCGCCTTCCGCTTTCCAACTCTGCCTCGCCGTCCGCCAGCTGCCTCTGTGCATCTTCAAGCTGTGCCATTGCCCCCTCAAGCTGCTGCATCGCTGCCTGAAGCTGCAGTAATGCTCCCTCGTCCAGGTATTCAACCGGTGTGGCGTTCGCCTGATCGATTGCTGCTGTCAGCTCTGCCCGCTGCTCTTCCAGCGACCGATTCGCGTCGGCAAGCTCTCTGGATCTGCTGTTAAGAACAGCTTGATTGTCTGCAAGTTCTGCCTCACCGTCCGCCAGCTGCGCCCGCCCGTCGGCAAGTTCCGCCTCAGCCTCCGCAAGCTCCCTTCTCGCATCCGCAAGCTCTGCTTCCGCTTCGGCCTTCTCATCGGCAAACTCCTTCTCCGCTTCCGCAAGCTCTGTCTTTGCTTCAACGAGAACTGCCTGATACCTGCGCTCGCCCTGCGCCGCACAATAGTCCTCCCAAAGCGTTTCCCGCTCATTCATGTAAGCGTCATATTCCTCAGAATATATCAGATAGTCCTGGTCAAATTTCACATAGATTTCCGTAAAATAATCTGTCGCAAATCCCTCAGGCAGCAGATACATAAAACCGCTGATTCTTCCGTTTCCAAGGGAGGTTGTCCCCCGCTCAAACTGTATATAAGCCGACGCCTGCGCGATGCCGACGATCGTGTACTGGCGATGCGCAAAATGATCCAGGTCCTCCACATCATTATTTTCAGAAAATACAATGCTGCTCCCAATGGCACTCTCGTCATATAAAACCGCGTCGACAACACATTCTGTATCCGTCTGCGGAAGTCTCCCTGCCACGACCTCCAGTCCGTTTATATGGTTCATCAGGGAATGTGCCTTGATGACATCCTCGTTTCCGTCCTCGTCGACATAGAGAATATCTGCCTCCACTGCCCCCTCGACTGCGCGGACATCGTCCTTTGCCGCCAGCGCTTCCACATCCTCCGCCTCAAACCCGAGCGTGGACAGCAGGCGGTAGTCGTATAATTGTTTCTCCCCCAGATACGCACTGGCCGACTCCACCATGACAGGTCTTGTAATCTTAAGTCCCGCAAAAAAACCGACCCCCATCGCCACAATCGCAAAAATGGCAAGATAGCGCCCCATACTCTGCCTGATCTCCCGCAATGTTGTTTTTCTCATCATGGACTTCATAACATCACCCCTTACTCTCTCAACCGCAGAAGAACGCTTCCCTTCGCGTTCTTCAAAAAACTTAGAAAATCTTAGGCGGCGTCTTTTGCCGCCTTAGATTTTCTTATTTTTTTACCACTCAATATCCTCCACTTTGACGATATTGTCATTTTTCACCATACTGACAATCGTGCCGCTCTTCACTGTGATAATCCGGTCTGCCATCGCCGTGAGCGCCTGGTTGTGCGTGATGACAATGACAGTCTTTCCCTTGTCCCTGCAAGTGTCCTGCAACAATTTCAACACAGCCTTGCCAGTATTATAGTCCAGCGCCCCGGTCGGTTCATCACATAACAGCAGCTTTGGATTTTTCGCCAGTGCACGCGCGATCGCCACCCGCTGCTGCTCTCCGCCCGAGAGCTGTCCCGGAAAATTCTTTGTCCGCTCCCCGAGTCCCACTTCCTTCAGGACTTCGACAGCGTCCAACGGATCTTTGCAGATCTGGGCGGCGAGCTCGACATTTTCAAGCGCCGTAAGATTCTGCACCAGATTATAAAATTGAAACACAAAGCCGACATCATGTCTGCGGTATCCTGTCAGCTGTTTTTTGTTGTATGCTGAGATCTCCTCGGAATCCAAAAACACCTTTCCGTCCGTCAGCATGTCCATCCCGCCCAGTATATTTAATATTGTCGTTTTTCCGGCACCAGACGCCCCCACAATCACGCAGAACTCTCCTTTTTCTATCTGAAAATTCACGTCATGCAGCGCCTGTATTGACACCTCGCCGGTTTTATATATCTTGCTCACATTCTGAAATTCCACAAATGAACCCAACTTTTTTCTCCTTTTTTGAATCTATCAATGTAATGCGCGCCTTCCATAATCGCATCCATCAACTGCTGGTTGTATTTTTCCATCTTACACACGCTCCTGTTTGGCACACATAACTCTATTATAAAGAAATGCTGCGCAAATAACAATAATGATTTTTATAAACTTTGGCGTACCAAAACCTTGATAATTCTATTTAAATGCATTATACTTTTTCAAGAAAATAAGTGCAAATCCAAGGAGGAGTCCTATGAAGCTTGTCGTTTTAGAGAGAAATAGTGTTGGTACCGATGTCGATGTTTCCTGCTTTGAGCAGTTTGGAGAGGTTACATCCTACGCAAACACGACAGCAGAGCATGTCGCAGAACGGATCCGGGAAGCAGACATTGTCATCTCCAACAAAGCGCCGTTAAATGAGCGCACTCTGGCTGATGCACTGCATGTAAAGCTCATCTGTGTGCTGGCGACAGGATATGACTGTATAGATATAGAATATTGTAAAAAAAGAGGCATCAAAGTCACCAATGTCGTGAACTATTGTACCCCCGCAGTCGCGCAGCACACCATGCTTCTGGCAATGATGCTGTCTGAAAAGATTGCCTACTATGACGATTACGTAAAATCCGGGACTTACAGCGCGCAGGACCGTTTTTCCCACTTTGACAGGGTATTTCACGACCTGGATGGCAAGACCTGGGGCATTGTCGGCATGGGCAACATCGGGCGCAGGACTGCAGCGCTTGCATCGGCCTTTGGCTGCAAAGTCATCTTTTACTCGGCATCTGGAAAGAGCACCTGCACAGACTATCCAAAAGTTGACCTTGATACACTGCTGCGGGAGTCAGATATCGTATCGCTGCACTGCCCGCTCACTGACAGGACAAGAAACCTGCTCGATAAAAACGCGTTTGACAAGATGAAGAAAACCGCCATTTTAATTAATGTGGCAAGAGGCCCCATCGTGAATCAACAGGACTTATATCAGGCACTTGTGCAGGAAAAAATTATGGCTGCCGGACTGGATGTCCTTGAGAAAGAACCGATGAAGCCTTCCAATCCACTGTGCCAGATCAAAGACAGCACAAAGCTAATCATCACACCGCACATGTCATGGGCAAGCATCGAATCGCGAACCCGTTTAATTGCAGAAACAGTAAAAAACATTGGGGCTTTCTTAAATGGTATGGACAGAAATGTTGTCAATCCCTAACCTGCCTGCGCTTCCATAGCCGCCTTTCCAATGTTCCTATGCCGGAAGGCGGCTATGTCCAGCTTCGGTATTCAATCATAGGTATCTCCACCGTAAGCCGGCTCTCTTCCCTGCCATCTCACATTCAGGGACGCTCTAATATTCCTCCGCAAATTTCTGCAGCTTATCTGCAAACTGTCCAATATGCAGCCCGTCAACAAAGGAATGGTGTGCCTGCGCAGAAACAGGCATCAGAATCCTTCCATCCTTCTCATAATATTTTCCCCAGTCAAATAATGGCGTCGCATTGTCCTTCCTGCCGGAATTTGTGTGGGAGATATGGGTATATGTCACCCACGGCATGGGCGAACACTGAAAAACATCATTTCCCAATGGTCCTGTAAAATATTCTTTCTGCTCTTTTGCCATTTGCGCTGCCATCGGCACATACGCCTGCAGTGTGTCCTGCATCGGAACATTGACCACCTTAAACAACCCCGTATCCTGATTGAGATAAGTGAATGCAGTATCGATTTGATCAAACAGCACAACTTTGCCGTCTAAAAAGCGATAGCGGAATGCCTCGATCTCATTTGCACATTTGCATACGGCATATACCATTGCAATCGTAAAAGAGAACCCCTGCTGTCTGATTTTATTGCGGAAATTGGTAATATCCACCTCAAAAGTCACACAAAATGCCGGTTCCACACTATTCCGAAAGACCATGCAATGCATCGCCCTCTCCCACGTTTTCTCGTCAATTACCTGATACTGATTCGCCATACAAATTTCCCTCCATATTTTTTCGTGTCTGATATCTGTCATAACTCCAACCGCAAATTGTGCAGTTATTCCCTGTTGGAACCTTAACTCCTGCTCTGTATTGATAATCTCCTACTTGTTATTACTTTTCTACCATTTCTATCATTTTTTTCATTCCATTTGAGATGATCTCAAACCCCATTTTCTCATAAAACGGTTCTTTCCCCTTCGCCGAGACACCGCCGATAGTTGTAAATTTTCCGGTGGTGGAATTTGCTTTTGCATAGTCAATCAAGTGATTCACAATCATTGTTCCAATCCCTTTTCGCTGAAATCGGGGCAGGATGATGATTTCCTGAAGATACCAGTACATAGCACCATCTCCGACAAGTCTTCCCATCCCCACAAGTTCGTTCTGATAGATTGCAGAAACATTGATTAAGCTGTTTTTCAAAGCCTTCCTTGCATGCTCCACTGGGATCCTGGCAAATCCCGTCTCGATTCGCAGCCTTACAAAATCCTCGGCCTGTAAGATATTATCGACAAGCCTGACCTCCCCGCAAACATTCTTATCCATATTCATCCTCCCGTTATACGCTATATCTGATTTCTCTACACCATTTCTGTCATAACCTGCAATCCCTGTTTTTCCAACCATATGTGAAGGACTTGCGATTGTATCCAATCCTGCGGTAAAACTCATTTCCTCCCCCGGTCATACATTCGGCGCCCAGCTCCTTCATTCTGCGGTAATGCTCAGACAGCGCCGCCGCAGTTTCGGAATATATAACAGCTCTCCCTCCGTATAAGTCTGAAGCTCTTTTAACAGCCGTTCCGGTAATATTTCTGCTGCATTTACGTATTTCATCCCTGCCACTCCTTATTTACAAAATAAATAAAGTGCAGGTACAGCAGAACATATAGCGCTATATGCCCATACAGAATTCTATATGCCTGCTATCCTGCATGGGCAAAAACATTCTGGACTCCATTTTTATATCGTGCGCGCATTTTTCGTCTCATATCTTTTCCCTCCCTAAACTTCAATTTTTATTTATAGTCGCGAAATGCTCCTATTTTTTCTTAGTGTCTTTCCAGCCATACCTTCTCATTTCTTCCCGAAATGCACTTCTCCGCGAATACTTATCTTTATACGATGTCATCAGTCTCTGTTTTGCGCCCATATCTCCCATGGATTCCCGCACCTCGCCCAGAGCGGCAATATACGCTGCGCATTCCCCATAATAGTTTCTGCGGTTTGCATTCATAATTCCTTCTGTCCGCTTTTGAATCAGTGCCGTGATTTTCTCTCGTGCACTGTTTCTAATATCCGACTCCATTGGTACCATGGACTTCCATTTTAAAAATAATTGGCAAAACAACTCGTTTTCGCCTACCTCTTCAAGCCCACAGGTGCCTTTTCGATATTCTTCTGCCGAAAAACCCATTGCATGTTTTGCTGTCTCTGCCATGGCAGTGATTCCCTGACCGTTCCATTGCCCCTCATGCAAATATAACAGATACAATGCAATTCCCTGTTTCATAAAAGACCCTGTCCAGCCCAATGCTTCCGTTTTGTTCAATCCCTTGTCCAGTACGTCCGCAAACTGCCCGTCTAAAAATTGGAGCAGGTAAATCATGTTGCTGTCTGGCCTGTTTTCTTCCCTCTCAGAGTATGAATACCTGCTTTCATACATGCCAAAAGAACTGTCACTTGTATGTAACGATGCATTCATAAAGACTTTTTGAAGTTCTTCCCTTATCTTTTCGTTTTCGCAGCCGTTTAACAACACCCGAAGATAATTCAGAGCCGATGTATCTGATTCATATGCGGCAAAATAGCACTTTCCCAGGAAAGACAGTTCCCCTCCTGCTGCAATAGCATACTCTGCCGTTTTCAGTGCTGCTCTGCTGCGCATAATATACTTCTTTGGTATCGTCTTCATCGCTTTTTTTCCTATGGATACCATATCATTTGCTGTCACAGATTTCCTGTTCTCCAATAGATTCCAATATAATCCCGGATGAACAGCCGCAAATTTTTCCGCATATTGAACCTCCATGGAAACATCATTTAACAAACCGACGGCTTCCAAAATAAGGCGGTCCGCATCATGCCCTGTCTTATCGCCAAGATAGGTAATCCATCGCTGCAGAAACTCTTCAAGCGCAGGTAATTCTTCCTCTCCGTGCTGCATAATTGCTTCTAATGTAATGTCGTCCCTTTTTGCATTTACAATCACTCCATACAATGTCTCCGGGCGTCTGGCAGGCGGCACTGCATGATACGCACAATATACCGTATCAAGGATAACCTGTCTCAGGTCACAATCCAAAAGCTCACGATCTGCCATATCCCCAAGTGAAAATTCCTCACCGCCATAATCATTATCGCATAGAATTTCCATTGTCAACATCTGATTTCCGACTGCAAAGCCTTCCTTATATCGCTCCATATCCATACAGATGTGCACAAAATCGCAGGCCTCCTCAAGCATATCTGAAATACCGCAGTCGTCTTCATAATAATATTCCTCGCCACCGTCGTCATACCATTCATCATATTCTTCATTTAATATTCCGGTAATCGTAACTTCCTGGGAATCGATACTCTTTAAATTTTCTCTGATATGACAATACCTTTCATCGAAATCAATCTCTTTTGCCTCGTTTTTGTTTGATGCTTTTTCCGCTTTGTTCCCGACCGATTTCAGCATTGCAAGGAACTCTTCCCTGCGGTGCTCTGGGAACACCCGGCCGATTTCATGAATAAAAGCGATAAGCTGCTCTGTTGAATATTGCGCCGTAAGGGCATCTGTCTGTTTTAAAAAATTTGTCAGGTTCATATTGGGGTCTCCTTTCCGGCAAAGTTTCTTCGCAACTTTTCCAAAAGCTCTGTATCACTCTGCCACCATTTTTCCGTATTATACATTGCGTATACTTTAGTTAAGCAAATATTTCTGCAGCTGTGGGTATTCGTCTGCATGTTCCCTCACATAACATCTTTTAAATGCCGCAAATGCAGATTCGCGCTTCAGCAGACTGCGTATAGTCCGCGTAACTATTTTAGAATCCGGACAATTATGAAATTTTTCCATCTGTGCGGTTGGAACCTCAATTATTAATTCATATTTATCGAATTTCAC
>CAMWXE010000080.1 GCA_947178145.1 uncultured Lachnospiraceae bacterium
GATTTTATGTATATAGTAATATTATTATCATCAAATAATTTGTATAATTAATTATATTTTAAGTTATACATCATACATAAATTATACATATTTAATTCATTCATATCGCCAAAAAATATTATTAAATTGACATATAATATTCCGCCTGCTATAATAAATTAAATTCAAATTTAGGAGGGAGTGAACTTTGAGCATGACCCGATATACGATTTGTTTCGACGAGGAAAAAGATGCAGACATTCTCCGGTGGATGGATGTGCAGGTTAACAAAAGCCTGTCCTTAAAGGCATTGGTGGAACGTTCAATAGCACAGGAAGGATATAATGACATATTCCAGCTTGCGTGGAAACGGAATATACATAATTCCACACAGATGCCTGATGAACCAGCGCTTCCGTCAACAGAATGTGATGCACAGCCACCCAGACGAAAAAGAGGCCGTCCCCGCAAAAATACCTCTACGCTTTCCGCTTCTGTATCTGTAATCCCTAAAACGGAAGCTGCGAAACAAAAAAATGAACATATGCAGGCTGATCCGGCTTTAATGGCACAGCCTGACATACATCAATCCATTCATACTGCCCCATCTTCAACAAACAATCTGGAAACCGTCACTGCATCTGAAATATCTGCAGGACAAAATAAGGAATATATTTCAGATAATCAGTCTGCCATTCCAGAAAACCAGTCCTTAAAACCTGCCAGGGATGATACAGAAACAGAAAATGATGGATACCAGCGGCCGGGAAATGTGAACATTGACATGACCAGATTTTTTGGATAAAAAATAAAACTTAGAGGAGATATGATTATGAAAAACAAACCAGAAAATATTTTAGTAGGTATGGATATCGGAAATGGGTATCTAAAAGGAACCGCCATTGTTTCAGACGGGAAAAACAGTATTGACATAGACTATCAGAGCGTTTCTTCGCTTGCGATTGATCCTGTTTCATTTGGAATAGATCCGGATAACAAAACAGATGTGGACGAAGCCATAAATGATATCTTTAACTGCCTGGATGCATCTTTTAACACGCCCCTTGTAAGTGACCGTTACAGACATATATTCGGTCGGCAGGGTATCGTACATTATCCTGAAGGAGTGCGTCAGTTTGACGTGACTCTAAACAGGATTGGAAAGGCAAAGGATGAATTAAGTTCTATTTTATGTCTTGGAACTATTGCCGGTATCGCCTTAAAAGATTATTATGCAAAGAATGGTGAACTTCCGTCAGAGGATATAGATGTAATTGCACGGATAGCGCTTGCGTTACCTATAGATGAATACATAGAGGAACGGGAAGCCTATCCGGCCAAGCTGTACAGTTGCGAGCGGCATACTGTGGAAATACACAATTTTAATGTTAAGCAGAATACAATAAACGTCAATATAAAATTTGAGGACGTAGCTGTACTGGCTGAGGGCAGCGCTGCCCAGATTGCAATTGTCTCCAATGGGGCGGTTTTCATTCAGAACCTTCTCAACCAGGCAAAACAGTTAAATCCCATATGGGAGCCTATCACTGCAGACGATATTATTGCAGGTGATTCAACAGTTGGTATTGATATCGGTGAAGGCACGGTAAATTACACCGTATTTGCCGACGGCACATTCTCCCCGAAGCTGTCCTACACATTTACAAAAGGTTACGGATCGATACTTGATAATGCGATCGCCTCAATAAAAAAAGAAACCGGGGCCAGAAAACATATTTACAAAAACCGTAAGGAATTGATCAATTTCTTAAGCAAAGAAGTAACAGGAACTAAAAAACTGCAGCGTGAAGTTGCCGATACCAAAATTGCCGAACAAAGGAAAATATTTGCAAACGAGATCATTGCACATTTGTCAGAGGTACTTTCTTCTGTGGGCAGCATCGATGTTATATATGTTTATGGTGGCGGCGCAAATGCCATGAGAGCAGACCTGTATCAGAATTTAATCCCGACAGTGGCTGCATCAAATCCGCTTGCTCCGATCCTTTATATGGAGAAGGATTACTGCCGCACACTCAACAGGGATGGTTTGTTCGCTTGTGCTCTTGCGCGATCCCATAAAGCTGGCCAGTAATCATAATATACCAGTTTGACGGAAAATGAAACAGCGAACAAAATCGGAATTTAAGGGAGTAACTTATGGGAACAGGAATTATTATATGTGGTTTAAACGGTACTGGAAAAAGTACACTGGGAAAAGCTCTTGCAGAGAAGTTGCATTTTTATTTTATAGATAATGAAGACTTGTATTTCCCTAAAATAGACCCTGATTATGTCTATGCAGCTCCACGCACTCGTGAAGAGGTTGAAAATCTTCTGCTCCGTGAGATTGAAAAACATGAAAATTTTGTTTTTTCGTCTGTAAAGGGTGACTATGGAGAAACTATTTATTCTTTTTTTCAATATGCTGTATTGATTAATGTTCCCAAAGATATTCGGATAGAACGAGTTAAAAAGCGTTCTTTTCAGAAATTTGGCAATAGAATGTTATTTGGCGGGGATTTATATGAACAGGAAGAACGATTTTTTGATTTAGTCAAATCAAGAGCTGAGGATACCGTCGAAAAATGGATACAGTCTTTAAAATGTCCTATCATAAGAATTGACGGAACAAAACCCATTGAAGAAAATATAAATCTTGTAATAGAACAGATACAAAGCTAAACTCCAGTATACATGACAGAAAAATAGTGAAAACACTCTGCTAAATATACTATAGCAGAGTGTTTTCACTAACTATCTGGTTATGAAACAAATCCAATCAGAATAATTTCAAGACATGTATTTTCAGCATATCGCAGACATTCTGCGGTACCGCCTTTATCATTATGAAAATCAGTTCCATCATAAACACCTATTATTTTGTCAGAAACATCACACATTGCATGATTCCTCTCCATCAGGGCATCCACAACCTTAAATGACTGTTCCTGGGATCCCCGATTGTACCTTAATTTTTACAAATCTTATGGTGAGCCCTTCTGCAATGATCTCCTGCATTGCATCCCTGTATGCTGCAGTCCCTTCTTTCCTGCACTTCCAGTTTCCATTAACCCACGCTTCAATCCCCTCGTAATCGTAAAGAATTGTGAGTCTTTTAAGTTTTAGTTCCAATGCCATTCGTGCTGCTTCAAGGGTGCCTTCAATCTTCCCTGCAACATTTCGCATCTTAGCCATATCCGACCTGCAGCCTGATCCGGATATCGGGTATTCTACACCATTTGCAGACAGAAATCCGCTATATCCATACGTATTTGTGTCGATATTAAAACTGCCGTCCACAAAAGCATAGTCGTCTTCTGGTTCATTGATCTGTTCCGCAGATCGAACCAAAAGTTCCCCACTGCCGCCATTCATGTAATGCTCTGCATCTTCCCTGGTCCTGAAACCTTTGTACTTTGCATCAGGATATCCTTTTACCAGCTTCTCTGCTTCATCCCATGACGTATAAATTCCTGTTTCCCTTCCCACTCTGACGGCATAATATTTCATCTGTGACTACCTCCATTTTATTGATTATTTATACTGGTCATTCATTTCTAGTCATAATAGGGTACGATCAGATAATTCCCCACTATGATTCTGTCCCCGCTGAGACCATTTGCAAGCTTTATTTCCTCAACAAGCGCTTTCGTGGTATAATTTCCGGTCTTATTCTCTTCTGCAATACTCCATAATGTATCTCCACGCATGATCTCAACGGATGCAAATTTTTTCCTGCCGCTGGAATATTGAGAAACAGTCGGCACTGTATGATGTGTATCCGGGATGTTTTCTTTTCTGACTTTAGCGATCAATGCCAGCACCAGTACACATACTGTTGCCGCAAAATACTTTATACCCTGCGCCTTCCTTTTTATTCAGATCTTTGCTAATAAGACTTTTATCCCTACATTTGTCGCAACCTTTGAATCTATTTTTTTGTTAAATAAACTCATATTAATTGCCTCCTTCCTTTTATTTTTATTACTGTATCATTACTAAATCCGTATCGGCATAGCCGATAATATGTACAGAATATTTTTCACGTGAAAAACTATAATATTACAATAATAAAGATTAGAAAAAGCTTTTAAATCATAATTTTCCAATGGAAAAAACTGGCTCAACTCTAGTATTTTCAAGGCTTTGAACGTTATCTTCAGCATTTCTTATTATTCAATTTTCTGACATACAAATCTTTATCTTTTTCATATCTGCGATTACAAATACATATTTGACATTTTACTAATATGTGTTAGTATATTGTATATAAATGAGATGACATCAAATAAAAAACACCCTAAATTTTCCAATGGAAAAGAACCGTTGCAACCCCAGTATTTTCAAGGCTTTGACGGGTGTTTCAATACTTGCTTATAAGGGAGGAAAATGAATAATGTCAAAGATAATTATGGTTGCCAATCAAAAAGGCGGTGTCGGTAAAACTACTGTATCTTTCGAACTCAGTGCAATATATGCCCAAAATGGTTTTAAAGTTTTAACAATAGATCTTGATGGTCAAAGAGATTTCTCAAAATATGCAAAAGCTGATTTTAAGGACAAGCCTACTATTCGAACAATTTTATGGGCAATAAAAAAAATTGTTGATGAACTGGATGAAACGGATGATTATGACACACAACACATTTTAGGTGAAAATCTTGAATATTTGAATCCAGACTATGACGTAATAACAAATGCAATTCAGCATTCTGATGAAGGTTTTGATTTTATTGCATCAAGCCAATATCTGGATAATGCAAGTATTGAATTTCATGATGTTGGAGACATTACTTTACTTAAATGTTTAATGAAATATCTCGGTGAATATGATTACATATTTTTGGATTGTGCTCCTGCAAGAAGCTCCATATTACAGATGGCTTATGTTGCATCAAACTATTGCCTCATTGTAGCAGAAGCTGATCCTTTCTCTATTGGCGGTGTATTTGAGTTAGCAAAGGATATAAAATCATTTAACAAAAAAGATATTGCAAATTGCTATATCTTGGGCGTAATCGTTAACAAAGATGATGCAACCAATGGTCAGATTGATTCTTATAAAGAACTGTGCGAAAAAGGTCAAAAGTATGGCATACTGCCTTTTGAGACAACCATTAACAGAAGTTGTGCTGCCACTGACGCCAAAAAAGCCTATATGTCCATAACTTATTACTCAAAGCAGTCAAGAGAAAACAAAAGAAAGTCAAAATCAATTTTAAGTGCATTTGATTTATTATATAGTGAAATAAACCATAAAATATTCGAGATTGAGGAGGTATAAAAATGGCTTCAAGAGCAAAAATGAGCGAACTAAGGGCAGATATGCTGAAAAATGCAAAGTCTAAAGAAAAAGCAGCTCAAAATGAGACAGATTTTGACGATGTTCCATTAGTAGGAATTGCATCTCAAATAAAAAAGGCGGAAGATTCCAAAACAATTTATTACTGTGAACCTGGAAATTACGATTTGCTCCCATATCCTGACGTTGAAATTCGTTTAGATCTCCACACAGAAGAGAAACGGGCTTCCATGGTTGATTCCATTAAAACAGATGGTATACTTGAACCAATCCTGGTATGGTGTCAGGATAATCAGAAATATATACTTGCAGGTCATAACAGATATGATATAGGCAAAGAATTACAGATACGGATACCCTACATAGAATTTTCAGGACTTACCAAAACACAAGCTGATAGAATTGTTATTATAACAAACTTACAAAACAGACAATATACTGAAATGAAACCCAGTCAGCTTGCAATAATGTTAAAGAGACTGGTTAATGAAACTTATAATGAACTGGATAAAAAGGATATTGTGGCCCAGATAAACGAACAATTTAATTTAGGTACTAAAAAGATATACCAATACTTAAGATACAATCAGTTGAATAAGAAATTTTTAGATATGTTAGATAATGGTAAAATATCTTTATATGTCGGATATCAGATTGGTGGTATAAATCCCTCTATACAGGAACAATTGTACACATTTATCTCCGCAAATCAGATTGGCTCTATCACAATGAAACAAATTGACACATTATTTAAGAAAAACCCTTCCTTATGGAATGAAGATTTGTTCTGCAGAGTATTTGGTCTGAATGAAAAAAAAGTAAGATCTGCACGCAAACCGACTAATATCACGATTAAATATAAAAGTATAGAGCCTTATTGTAAAGACAATAATATTACTTCTGAATCTATATTAAACACACTTAAATTGTCAAAAAATATCTCCGATAAATTTGAAAATGCCGGGATAAAATATAACGATCAATTGTTGTTAGATGTAATTGATAAATACTTGTTAGATGTGCAAAAATAACTATAGAATTACAAAATCGAGTAGAGAAGATTTATCTTCCCCTACTCGCGCGCCGGGCACCCGTCAGCTCCAGCTGACATACTCCCTATGGGTGCCCGTGTGCATAGTAAAAGTCATAATCATGTTTCCAGATTATGACTTTTACTATTTGTAGATCATCGAATTTGAATGCGATAAAGAACATATGTTCTATAACATGAACTCTTATCTAATGATTTGATAATTTTCATTAAGGCATCATATTTTTCATTTATGATAAATAATTTAATTGCTTCAATGTGGTTGTTGTTTAATTAATAATAGACAACATTTTCTTTTTATTCTTTATAAGGCTTAATAATACGGACAAGCACTGTATTTTCAAGATTCTTAAAAATATTCATGTAGAAACTTCTGGTGTAGAACGTAGAAACTTCTGTGCAAGAGAGTAGGAAGTTCTGTGCAAAAAGGCAGATATTAAAGTAGAAAAACTTTTGGTGCACAGGGTAGATTATTCTGTGCAGAGAGGTAGAAACTTCTGTGCAAGAAAGTAGATATTGAAATAGAAAAACTTCTGGTGCATATGGTAGATTCCTGTAGAAAAGAAGACCATCTTACATGAAAAGTTCTGTTATGAAGAGTAGAAACATCTGTGCAGAAAAGTAGAAATTAATACAGAAAAAGTTCCGGTGCAAAAAGTAGATTTTACAGAAATGTATACAGAGCGTAACATTCCAAGGTGTTGTTATGACATTAAGCACATTTTAAAAGTGAAAATCATACTATAGATGAGTAAGTTGTGCTGTAAAATGTAGATTTTGAAAAGCAAATATCTTCCCATTTAAGGTTCAAAATGGAAAATATTTTATATTAAGATTGACAATGTTCATTTTTTATGTTAAGAAAAATAAAATGCAATATAAGTTCTGTTGTAAAATGTAGATTATGAGGTGAATCAATAAAACTTCTTGTGTAATAGGTAGAAAGCGTATCGGTCGATGATTATGATTGCAAGTTGGTTTGATTCAAACTTCTGTTGAAAATGTAGAAAATGCTTGAAATAACTGCCAATATATGCAATTATAAAGATGGACATAACAAAAAATTTAGAAAGTACAGTAGGGTAAAATGGTAAAAGAAAAAAATGATAATATTACAATAATTGATAATGATGATTATAGTAAGCCCAATTTCCTAATATCCGCAAAATATAAGAGCAGTTTAATGGCAAATAAAGTGCTGGCGATTTCTCTGTCGAGGTTACAGGAGGCAGAGGATAGTAAGGACGGGGTACTGATCAGTGATATAAAAGCGTCGGAAATAAAGAAACTGGTTGGTGGAAATCAGGGCAGTTTTTATAGGACATTAGAAAAGACTGCAAGAGAAATGACAGGACGAAGTATTGGCATATCAGATCCAGAGTCACATATGTTTGCATATACAGCTGTTATTACTCAAGCTGTTTATGCTAAGGGCGTATTTCGGATAGAGTATAACAGGCATCTGACAAAATATCTGAAGGAGATTAAAAGAAATTTTACCAGATTGAAGCTGTCTGTAATGTTGACATTCCAAAACGTATACGCTTTCCGCTTGTATGAAATATTAAAATCTGAAGCATATCCAAGAACATATCGGCAGAAAGGAACCAATATCTACATAAAAAGATTTAGCATAGCGGAACTTCGGTTTTTATTGGGAGTGGCAAACGCAGAATTAAATGTTGTTCAGAGTATCCTGAGTGACAAAAAAAATCCGGATTATGAAAAAGCGTATGAGAAAACGCCTGAGAAAGTAATGAATACATGGTCTGATTTAAAAAGGTATGCATTAGACCCGGCAGTAAAAGAGATTAACCGTAACAGCGATATTTTTGTTGAATATACAACAAGCCGTAGCGGATACGGAGGAAGAGTGGATCATGTTGAATTTAAGATTGTATTAAATGGAGAAGATGAGGAAATAAAGGATCAATCGTCTGATGAAACAGAGATTCTTGCTGAAGATGATGCAATAGATCAGACATACGAACTGTTTAAAGGTACTCTCAAAATGAAGGATGTGCGTAGCATTGTGAAAGAAGCAGGCTGTGATTTTGTAAAGATTAAGAATGCTTATGAAGTATTTAGTTCCCAACAAAACGTTAATAATATAACAGGATTTATGATAAAAGCTATTCAGGAGGGATATCAAAAGGTTCCTAAAAATATTCAAAGAAAAAACCAGTTTTATATTGAAGAACAAACGGATTACGGAGATATAGATGCGCTGGAAAAAGAAATTCTTGCAAATGGCAGCTATGAACAGCAAACGTTGATAGAAGGGATTTGACTTCATATAAGTCAAATCCTTTTACTATGCACACGGGCACCCAGAGGAAGTATGTCAGCTGGAGCTGACATACTTCCTCTGGGTGCCCGGCGCGCGAGTAGGGGAAGATAAATCTTTTCTACTCGATTGCACAGACCCAGTATTGGATAAATACACAAATCCAGACAATTACAAACAGGGCGGAGAATTTTATTCACCAGGAATATCTGAAACAGAATTTAAGGCTATGGCCGAGCGGCGCCGTGTCAGGGATATCAATGATAAAATGAGCAGTTTAGATAGTGTTCCTGAGAATAATGTTTTAAGAAAAGAACTTGAATCGGAAAGGATATACAGGAAAAGTATGGCAGATCATTTAAATAGTGAAGAAGCTAAGAGTACGGACACTTATCTTGTTTCGGCGAAATACTTAGGGCTGACCAAAAAAATAAACAATACATCGAATATAAGTGAATATTATAAAAGAGATGGCGCAGATATACAAAAGATGGTATCTGATCAGATAAAAGAGAGTGCAGATAAGAATATCCAGCAGCCAGAATCAGATAAAAGCTATAATCATTCAACGGCAGACATTGTTTCAGCCCCCGGACGTCTTGCAAATGAAGCCCTCAAAATATTGAGTGAAGGACAAATTAACAGAGAAGATCTGCCTGGAGAAGATTATTCCCCATGTTTCCATTAATGCATGAATTATTAATGATTTACGCATTTTTCTATGTTAACATTATATCTATAAACGATATAATTGTTGAGAAAGGAAATGCGTGATATGGCTAGAAGACCAAAGAATGAATATGGAAACTGGATACACCTTCTTTCTGAGACCTCAGCAGTAAGGGAGCTTATCGCTGCTGAACTGGAAAATCTGCCACAGGACTGTAATACAGAGACCATGAAAGAAGCGATTGTGAATTCTCCAGAAATCGGTGACAGAATAACAAAGAAGATTTTTGATACCTTTATTGAGCTTATTGGCGTAAAAATCATGGAATCACAAAATAAAGAGTTTTATGTACCAAATTTCGGGACTTTTGCGGTAAAGACACACAGGGGACATAAGGTAAAGCTTAATCCCCGGGAAGATGATGGGGAAGTTGTCAGTCTTCCGGATTATAAGATGCTCCGGTTTAAGCCTGATGATAAATTAAAATCTGATGTTTTGTTGAATAATTTGCCATTAGCTTTTAAGTCAGATGAGTATTCAGACGATATTAGTATAGATAATGATATTAGTTGATACAGTTTCTTTTTACGTGAGTATTTTTTAATACGAGGGGAAATTTGCATAAAGAGTTGATGCAGAAGGACAAGCTGTCAGAAATAAGTGAGGAGTAGTATATCAACTGCTGTTCACAGATGGAATGCTGGTGACCAAAAACGGCATCTGCATAGGATCTCATAAGAAGAAACTTTTGAGTTAAAGGACATAGAATCGTAAAATAGGAGTTAGCCATTGATCACAGAGGAATTATATTTAGAATTGAAAAAAATCACAGAGGAAGAAGCGCACATTCTAAACGGAGGCGCAGCGATTGAGAGGGAGATCTATATGTCACAGGAGGCGACTCCCAAAGATGTTTATATTGTCGATGCGAAAAAGCTTCTGGAAGCGGGAAAACTGATACAGGTGCGTCCGCACACGCGATTTGTCTATTTTCCAAAACACACGCATAACTACATCGAGGTGATCTACATGTGCTGTGGCAGCACACGTCACGTGATAGATGGGGAAGATGTCTGGCTCCGGGAAGGGGAGATGCTCTTTCTGAACCAGAAGGCAGAGCAGGAGATATATCCTGCTTCGGAGGAGGATATCGCGGTCAATTTTATCATTCTGCCTGAATTTTTTGATTATGTCTTAAAGATGATTGGGGAGGAGAAGAATCTTCTGCGTGATTTTGTAATCGACTGCCTGACAGGAGAAAATGAGGAGGCAGGATATATGCATTTCAAAGTGGCGGGGATTCTTCCGATTCAAAATCTTGTGGAAAATCTGATCTGGTCAATATGGAATAAGCAGCCCAACAGGCGCGGCATCAACCAGGTGACGATGGGCTTGTTATTTTTGCAGCTGATGAACCACATGGAACGGATGGAGACTAACACGGAGAACTGCAGTCGGAGGCTGCTCATCGAAGTGTACAGCTATATTGAGGAGAATTACCGCGATGGGGAGCTGACAGAGCTTGCCGGATTGTTGAATTATGATGTGTGCTGGCTTTCAAAGGAGATTAAGAAGAGGACAGGGTGCAATTACACAGAGTTGGTGCAGGAAAAGCGGCTGAATCAGGCTGTGTATTTATTGCAGAACACTGCGATGTCCGTCATGGATATCGGGCTGGCTGTAGGGTATGACAATTTAAGTTACTTTCATCGTATCTTTCAAAAACAGTTTGGCATGACCCCGAGAAAATACAGGATCGGGAAGGAGATAAGAAAATAAGGACACTTTTTTGGACAAAAGGTGTCCTTTTTTTATTGCACGGGATCTGCTATGATAAAAGCATAAGGAAATACATTGGAATCAAAAAAATGGGAGTGTGAAGAATGTATTCAGAGAATTTGGAACATCATTACATAGGCATGGAGGTTTGAAACATGGAAAAATACTATCTTGCGATTGATATCGGTGCGTCAAGCGGGCGCCATATATTATCACATATGGAAAATGGAAAAATCGTACTGGAAGAAATTCATCGTTTTCCAAATGGTATGGTTGAAAAACAGGGTCAGAAGATCTGGGATGTCGATGTTTTATTCGGGGAAATTAAGACAGGAATGAAGAAGTGTAAAGAGCTGGGAAAAATTCCCGTCTCAGTGGGGATTGACACATGGGCAGTCGATTTTGTGCTTTTGGACGGGGAAGGAAAGCGGATTGGAAATGCCGTGGCTTACCGCGACGGGCGCACGAAAAACATGGATGAAAAAGTCTATGGGTTTATTGACGAAAAGGAACTGTACAGAAGGACGGGAATCCAAAAACAGCTGTTTAACACAATCTATCAGCTTATGGCGCTTAAAGAAAAGAATCCTGATGTGCTTCAAAGTTCGGAAAAACTGCTGATGATACCGGATTACTTCCACTTCCTGCTGACAGGAAATGCAGTGACGGAGTATACAAACGCGACGACGACGCAGCTGGTAAACGCGGAGACAAATGACTGGGACTGGGAGCTGATAGAAAGACTTGGGTATCCAAAATCCGTTTTTCAGAAGATACAGATGCCAGGCACGGAACTTGGCAGCCTGAAAGACGACATTGCGGAAGAAGTCGGATACACCTGCAAAGTCGTAATCCCGGCAACACACGATACTGGTTCCGCAGTCATGGCAGTGCCTGTCGAGAACGACAGCGCGCTCTATATCAGTTCGGGAACATGGTCGCTTATGGGGACGGAGCTTTTGAAAGCGGACTGCAGTGAGCAGGGCAGGCAGCACAACCTTACGAATGAGGGGGGTTACCAGTACCGGTTCCGCTATCTGAAAAATATCATGGGACTCTGGATGATACAGTCCGTCAAAAAGGAAATCGGCGGCGGGCTTGGATTTGGCGAGATCTGTGAGGCGGCGTCAAGGTGTGGCATAACATCAATTGTGGACTGTAACGCTGACCGCTTTCTTGCACCCGCAAACATGGCGGAGGAAGTGAAAGCGGCGTGCATGGAATCGGGACAGAAAGAGCCAGAGGGACTCGCGGAAGTCGCGGCGGTAATCTACAACAGCCTGGCAGAGTGTTATGCGGCGGCGGCGAAGGAAATTGAGGAAATGACTGGAATGAACTATGAATGTATCCATATCATAGGCGGCGGTGCAAATGCGGATTACCTCAACCGGCTGACGGCAAAAGCAACGGGGAAAAAGGTCTGCGCAGGTCCAGTCGAGGCGACGGCAATCGGAAACCTTGCAGCACAGATGATTGCAGACGGGGCGCTGAAAGACTTAAAGGATGCGAGAAAATGTATCAGGGCATCCTTTCCAATAAAAGAATATTCATAAAAATATTAAATAAGGAGGACTCAAAATGTTAGTGAACACAAAGGCAAGAATCGGTGTCTTTTCCATCGCGCTGGGGGCGTATCTGCCACAGTTCCCGTCACTGGTGCCGGAATTTGAGGCACAATATGGGGCATTTAAAAAGACGCTTCCGGACACGGTAGAGCTTGTGGACGGCGGTATCGTCACCACAAAGGAGCTGGCGCAGGCAGCCGGGGACAAGTTCCGCGCTGCGGATGTGGATCTTGTAATCCTGCAGCTTTTGACGTATGCCACTTCGTACAACATGCTTCCCGCGGTCCGGGATTTGGATGTGCCGGTCATACTGGTGAACCTGCAAAAGAAAAAGGCACCCGATTATGAGAACACCGACACTGCCACCTGGCTGGGCGAACTGTACGCCTGCGGTGCCGTGGGAGAGATGGTGGCGGATTTGGAGCGTGCAGGTAAAAGGCATGCCGTGATCACGGGTACAGTGGAGAGCGGCGACAGCGAAGTGGCAGACGAGATTGAGGCGTGGTGCCGTGCTGCGCAGGTGCGCCGTCGTTTCCGTGATACCAACCTGGCGCAGATCGGCCGCCCCTATCCGGGCATGATGGATCTGTACATCGACGAGACCAATCTGTATCACAGGATGTTCCTGTATACCAAGCAGTTTGACTGGGAGAAAATGTGGGCAATTGCGGATTCTGTCACGGATGAGGATGCCATCCGGGCAAAGGCGCAGGATATTATCGACACCTTTGATATCGAAGGCGGCGGCACAATTGAAAAAGTCTGGGAGATGGCAAGGTATGTCGTTGCGTTTGAACAGTGGGTGAAGGATGAGCAGATTGCTTTCGTTGCCTCACATTATGATGGTTTCGCGCAGGGCAAGGCGGGAGTTTTGGACAGTATGCTGATTCCGGCATTTTCCATGTTGATTAAGCAGGGAATCGCCTGTGCCGTTGAGGGTGATATCAAGGTCGCCATGGCGATGAGTATCCTGAAGACCATTTCCGGCACCGGACAGCTCTCCGAGATGTACTCCATTGATTTTGAGGAAGACATCTGCATTATCGGACACAGCGGTTCCGGTGATGCTGATATCTCGGATCGCAAACCGACCATGAAGATTGTGCCTGTATTTCATGGAAAGACGGGCGGAGGGTATCTGACGCAGTTTTACCCGCACCTCGGACCCGTTACGTATCTGGGCATCACGCAGGACAGGGACGGTCATTTCAAGTTTGTCGTGGCGGAGGGGATTAACGAGGCAGGACCAGTCTTCACTTTTGGGGATACCAATATGCGGACGCGTTTTGCCTGCGGGGCAAAGGAGTTCTGCAACAGGTGGAGCGAAGCGGGCCCCACGCATCATATGGCGGCGGCATCTGGCAGACACATCGATACGATATTGAAGGTTGCGAAGATCTTTGACATACCGGTGGCTATCATTACAAGGGCTATGGATTGAATTTGTGCCGCTAAAAGCGGAATGTAGGATTATGATGTCAAAAAAGGAGAGAAGGGTATGAAATTTTTAGATGCTGAATTTGTACAGGGATTTATAAGGATGGCGGATGACGGATGGCAGCAGGGATGGCATGAGCGCAACGGCGGCAATCTGTCCTATCGTGTAAAACCAGAGGAAGTGGAGTTGGTAAAGGAAAATCTTGAGGCGAAGGACTGGCAGCCGATCGGCACAACAGTTCCAAAGCTTGCCGGAGAATTTTTTCTGGTGACAGGAAGCGGAAAGTATTTTCGGAATGTCATTATTAAGCCGGAAGATTCTATCTGTATGATCGAACTTGATGATAAGGGTGAAAACTATCGCATTGTGTGGGGGCTTGTAAACGGTGGCAGACCGACTTCAGAACTGCCTTCCCATCTGATGAACCACGAAGTGAAAAAGGAAGTGACAAATGGCAGGTATCGCGTTATTTATCATGCACATACCACTAATGTGATCGCATTGACTTTCGTACTGCCGCTGAGCGACGAAGTATTTACAAGAGAGCTGTGGGAGATGGCGACGGAGTGTCCTGTTGTATTTCCTGACGGAATCGGCGTTGTACCATGGATGGTTCCCGGCGGACGTGAGATCGCGGTAGAGACGAGTAAGCTGATGAAGCTCTACGACGTTGCCATCTGGGCGCATCATGGAATGTTTGCGGCAGGCGAGGACTTTGACCTGACTTTTGGATTGATGCATACAGTGGAGAAATCGGCGGAGATCCTGGTGAAGATGCTGTCCATGCAGCCGAATAAGCGTCAGACGATTACACCAGACGATTTCAGGAATCTTGCAAGGGATTTTAAAGTTACTTTACCAGAGAAATTTCTATATGAAAAACACATATAATGAAATGGCAGGTCTGGGACAGATTTTAGTCTGTGCTGCAATGCCAGTGATAGCTGGTATAAATAAAAATATAAAAATAAAGAAAAGGAGAAAAACGTATGGCAAACAGATTTGTATTGAACGAGATATCTTATCATGGAGCGGGTGCAATTAAGGATATTGTACCCGAGGCAAAAGGAAGGGGATTTCAGAAAGCATTCGTGTGCTCCGATCCGGATCTGGTGAAGTTCGGCGTGACAAAGAGGGTGCTTGATGTTCTTGAAGGGGATGGAATGGCGTATGAACTGTATTCTGAGATTAAACCCAACCCAACAGTAGAAAATGTACAGACAGGTGTGGCTGCATTTAAGAAATCCGGTGCGGATTACCTGATTGCGATTGGCGGCGGTTCTTCCATGGATACGGCGAAGGCAATCGGTATCATCATCAATAATCCTGAGTTTGAAGACGTTGTAAGCCTTGAGGGCGTAGCACCTACCAAGAATAAGTCTGTGCCAATCTTTGCAGTGCCTACCACAGCGGGAACGGCGGCAGAGGTGACAATCAATTATGTAATCACGGATGCAGCAAAGAACCGCAAGATGGTCTGTGTTGATCCCAAAGATATTCCTGTCGTTGCGTTTGTGGATCCTGAGATGATGTCAACAATGCCAAAGGGATTGACGGCAGCGACCGGCATGGACGCACTCACACATGCTATTGAGGGCTATATCACGGCTGGCGCATGGGAATTGTCAGACATGTTCCATTTAAAGGCAATCGAGATCATATCGCGTTCGCTGAGGGGAGCCGTTGACAATACGCCGGAGGGCAGAGCGGACATGGCACTTGGACAGTATGTTGCCGGCATGGGTTTCTCCAATGTAGGACTTGGAATCGTGCACTCCATGGCACACCCGCTCGGTGCTCTGTATGACACACCGCACGGCGTTGCCAATGCGATCATACTTCCTACTGTTATGGAGTACAATGCAGAGGCTACAGGCGGGAAGTACCGTGAGATAGCAAGGGCAATGGGTGTACAGAATGTAGACGATATGTCACAGGAAGAATACCGCAAGGCCGCTATTGATGCAGTAAAGAAGTTATCACAGGATGTTGGAATTCCTGCAAATCTGAAAGAAATTGTCAAGAAAGAGGATATTCCATTCCTTGCCCAATCCGCTTATGATGATGCATGCAGACCGGGTAATCCGAAAGAGACAAGTGTAGAAGACATTATCAAACTTTATGAATCTTTGATATAAAATATAAAAGGGCTGTCGGAAAATGATGCGATATACCCAATATATTGTTTGAACTATTTATTCGGACAACGATATATTGTAGATACACTGCACTTTCCGACAGCCCCTTTCTGGGTGTAGATCTGGATATATTCTTATGTGATTGTGCTGAATGTTTCTACAACAGCTCGATTTGAATCATCATAATACCGTGTTCAGGAACGGTTCGCTGAATCTGCAGATGTTCAGATGTCATAAAAGTTTCGATCTGCAGTCCGGGATAGCATTTATTCATCAGGTATTGATAATAAAAATCATTGAGCAGCTCAGGTTTTCCCATTTGAATCCATTCATCATAGGGGGCACAGTGCTCTCTGTCGATCTGCATTGTCTCCAATCGGTATTTGCCAGGAGTCAGATTGATCTGAATCTGAAAAACCTTAGTGAGTGTATCCCTGTAAATGTTATATCTGTCTTCATCAAATAAAAGTTCCTGTCTGCCATTTAGATAATATTCACTGTAATAACTGTAATTGTAAATCAATAATTGAAAAGAACTGTCTGTTTTCGTAAACAGATAGTCTTTTCCCCCATCCAGCAGTCGGTTTCCCAGAAATCCCAGCAAGGTAAAAGCAGAGAAGGAAGGCTTTGGGATTCCGTTGTGTGTGAGCAGTCCCTGACCACCAATAAACTCATATCTGGAGGCATCTGCGGTATAAGAGAAATCATCTGTGAGCAGGCAATAGCAGATTTCCGCTATGTTGGGGGAAAGATGCAGCAAGTGCTCTGTGATCCATGCTGCCATAAAAGAAGTATCTCTTGATAAGTCCCGCACATAAGGATTGATACCCCATTCTGTCACAATGACAGGCTGCGTGAAGCCCTCTTTTGAAAGTACAGCTGCCATTTGATCTGCAGACTGGTTCAGAACAGAATCCCCCTCCAGGTAGGAGAAATTTTTCTCATATGCAGCATAGATGGAAGGATAGCCTGTGTTTAGTGGACTGGTAAATCCGTAGGAGTCCATACAGAAGAAATCAAAGTGTATCTTCTCACGCTGGCAGAACAGAAGAAAGCGCTCTAACACCGAAAAGTCTCCTAAGCCGATAGTTGATGGGCTGCCAAGGTGTATTTCGGGGGCAGTTCTGCGGAGCGTAAAATAAGTCTGTCTGATAAGGTCAAAAAACTGTTCTTCTGTGCCGTTCCAGATGCTTTTGGGTGCTTCCGGAAGTGACCACAGCTGGATGCGGCAGGGCAGATCGGTGGTTGTGGCAGCATATCTATGGGTGTAGTGGCAGACAAACTCCTGTATCAGTTTCTGGAAATTATCCATGGACTTTGGCATACAGGTCTGTCCTGTGGAAATCAGATCCATTTTATCGGAATGGACTTGGTGCTTTAGGGTAGAGAGTGCATCAGGCATAGAATCCAGAACAATAAAGGGAATGAGCTGGTTTCTGTTCAGAAAATCAAAAACTTCATCAAGACATTCCCATGAGAAATGAGGAGTGCCGTCTTCGTTTTCCCAGTAAACCTGCATATTATCTGAAAATAAGTCAAAAAAACGGATATACTTCAAGGGAATGTACTTTCGCGCATACAAAATGTGTTCCTGAATTTTACGCCTGAGCATACGGGCAGCGGAACCGACAGTGATTGTGCGATTCCAACGTGTTCTGTTTTGCGTGGAAGTGTCAGTGTTTAAATTTAGATTTAAAGGGACAAGCAGCCGCTTGCTTGATACAGCATCGGACGGGGAAAGAAACAGCTGTTTTAAAAGCTGCGTGGGTTTCGGCCCGACTATTTCTGATTTTAGATCAGAAATAGAATGTGTTTTCCGGTAAACATGCGGATTGTCGCCAAATTCTTTTTTAAATAAGCGCCCATAGGTCTTGTAATCATTGAAGCCACATTCATAGGCTATTTCGATAATGGGCATATTGGTTTCGAGCAGCAGGTTTATGGAGCGTTTTAGGCGCAGGCTGTTCAGATAGTTCAGAAATCCGGTTCCCATGTTGTTTTTGAAAAAGCGTGAGAAATAAGACGGACTCATGTTCACTGTACCGGCAACAGAGGCAAGTGTTAAGGATTCATTCCAATGCTGGTTCACAAATTCCAGAACAGACAGCATACGCATCTGATTGTGTTCCTCATAGGAAGTTGGAATATGGTCTGCTGCGGGTGAGTCATGGTAGTATGCGATCAGGAGACTCAGGATATTGATTATCTCCTGCAGTGCTGTCAGACGCCAGATGGAGTTTCCCTCAAACGCGGTGTTCAGAATGTTGCGCAGGGACTGATAGAGCCTCTGGTACAAAGCATGGCTGCGGTTGTTCATGATATTAGAGAAGGTAAAAGATATTTCCGGGAGGTCAGTTATATAATTTTGGAATGCAAACAAATCGATCTGCAGAAATAAAACGCGGCAGTTGTCCGAGCATCTCTGGATCTGGTGCAGGGCAAGCGGACGGACTACGATAAAGTCATGTTCGTATAGGGGAAAACTTTTATGATTAATATAGTATTCTGCCTCGCCGCACAGCAGGAAGCAGATTTCCAGCTCTGTGTGGGCATGGGTGTGTTCTGTCTCCGCATCAATCAGGAAGATATGATATGGAAGCTGGTCTTGTCCTTCAAATAATTCATGAAACATAAAATAGCTGCTCCTTCCGTGATTCAATATAGTATCAATATATGGAACAATTTTCAATATGTCAATATTTTATTCCTGATATTTGTTAAATAAAAAAGAAATATTCCCAAATATATTAAAAATTTATCTCAAATGTCACTATTTTTGACAAAAGAAGGAGAGAGTGACTAAGAAAAGGTAGAATCATGCCAACAGAAGTCAAAAAGAAAGTCTCGGATTTTGTGAATAAGTGTTATTCTGAATCTATCAAAAGAAAAGGAGAGGTGGCACTTATGAATGAAAAAAAGTATCTGAAATGGTATGACAAAGTATTCTATGGTATGGGAGATCTGGCATCGAATTGCTTTTCGGTCGTTATAGGTTCCTTTGTCATGGTTTATATGACAACTGAGATGGGAATGGATTCTGGTATTATCGGAACGCTGATGCTGATCACCAAACTGCTTGATGGTGTATCAGATGTTTTCTTTGGTAATCTAATTGACCGTACACATACGAAGATGGGAAAGGCAAGACCCTGGATGTTTTGGTCCACGTTTCCACTGGGCATATTGCTTGTGCTGAGCTTTATGATTCCAAACGTAGGCACAGTTGCCCAGTATGCGTATTTTATGATCATATATATACTATTTAATGCGGTGTGTTACACGGCAAACAATATCGCGTACTCCACGCTTCCAGCACTGATCACAAAAAATACGGAGGAGCGCGTGCAGCTGGGAACGATCCGTTATGTATTTGCCTTTATAGCCGTTATGGTGGTATCTGGTTCAGTTATGCAGATTGCAGGGGCAGTTGGCTGGCAGGCGACTGCAATCGGTTTTGCGATCTTTGCAGTGATTGTCAATACCCTGAGTTGCCTGCTGGTAAAAGAGTTACCAGAGGAAGCAATGGCTGCGGAAAGAGAAGCAGCGGAGAAAGAAAAGGCAGAGAGTGCCGGATTGTTAGAAACGTTTCAACTTCTGATCAAAAATAAGTTTTATCTGTGTATTTTAGGAATCTATATTTGTTTCTACACCGGGACGGGTCTCCTTGGAGGGTTGGGGGCTTACTATACACAGTATTCTCTTGGAAATGTAAATCTGATGGCACAGTTCTCTATCGCAAACAATATGCCGACGATACTCGGACTATTCTTTGTGCCGGTCATCGTCAAGAAATTTGGTATTTACCGCACGAACCTGACAGGTATGAGCCTGTCCGTTCTTGTAGGAATCCCTCTGATATGGGCAGGTCTTACCGGAAACATTACAATTTTGGTAGTTTGTCTTGCGCTCCGCTGCATGTGTTCTGCACCTTTGATGGGCACGCTGGGTGCCGTGATCGCGCAGATTGCAGCATATGTTCACAAGAAGGAGAATGTACATATTGAGGGCAGCATGTACAGCTGTTCGTCCATGGGTATCAAGCTTGGCGGAGGCATCGGATCTGCAGCATGTGGATGGCTGCTAAAGTTAGTAGGATTTAATGGTACACTGGAAGTACAGTCTGCAGCGACGAATATGGGGATCAGCATTGCATACTGTGTGATTCCGGTTGTCCTGTTTGCAGTCATCGCCCTGTTTTGTAAGGGATTGAATGTAGAGAAGGCTATCGGAGAGTTAGATTAAAGGTTATGGGGGTATTAATATGTATGAAGAACAGATCGAAGAAATGTTATCAAAGATGACAATAGAGGAAAAGGCGCTCGCGCTTACCCCGCTGCACAATCAGTACTGCAGTATCCCATCACAGAATTTTTATGGTCCTTCGCCGCAGGATGTACCCCGCGGCGGGGAGGACCGCTCACGCTCCAATATAAGCTATGGGGAGGACGGCCGTCCAAATGATGGGAAGTACCACCCAGTTGCCTTTCCCTCCAACTCGTCCGTTGCCATGAGCTGGGACAAGGAATTTACCAGAAAGATCGGGAAGCTATTTGCGTTGGAGGCAAAAGCGAATCCGGAGAAAGTGAATATCTTAAACCGCCCGGGAATGAACCTGAAGCGTTCCCCGCTGTGCGGGCGCAACTACGATTATCTGAGCGAGGACCCAATACTGACCGGTATGCTTGCAACAGAGTATGTCAAGGGAATGCAGGAGGAGAATATTGGTGCCTGCCCGAAACATTTTATTGCCAACAACCAGGAGTTCGACCGTATGAACACCAATTCGGCGATTCCGGAGAGGACACTGCATGAGGTGTACTTAAGACCCTGGAAAATGATGCTGCAGCAGGCAAAACCGTGGATGATTATGTCATCTTACAACAAGGTAAACGGCGACTGGGTGAACTCGAGCAAAGAGTGCATGGATCTGCTGCGGAAGGATGTCGGTTATGATGGTGTCGTGGTTTCCGATTATCTGGCGATCCATCATAATAAAGTGGCAGCACACAACAACGAACTGGACATTGAGCTTGCCGACCCTTCAAACCATACGCATGAGATTCTGGAGGCGTTAAAGACCGGTGAGATCACGGAGGAGACCATTGACCATCTGCTGCGCCGCCAGCTCAGAATGGCATTGCATGCCATGAGTCTTGACAACACGGCTGAGGTGGACATGGACGCATTTCATCAGGAGGCGATCGAGGCGGCAAAGCAGTGTATCGTATTATTGAAAAACGACAATATCCTGCCGCTGAATGTGACGGAGGAAGATAAGATTATGATAGCCGGAGAACTCGCGGAATCACCGAACGTGGAGGGGAGCGGCAGTGGTTACATGAATGGGTATATCGTGTCGAATCCGCTGGACGAGATAGACGCGCTGGCAAAGGAGGGCGGAGCACAGGTTTTTTACCACCAGGGATACCGCCTGGTGGAGATGACACCGCCTGTCAATGTGGATTCGCGGCGTCCGCTGCTTGACAGCATTGAGGCCTCGCAATTTCTGGCAAAGGTCTGTCTTGCCTTTGTGGGAGCGCCTTTCGGCTGGGAGTCGGAGGGCTATGACCGCCCCAGTATCCAGCTGCCCAAGAACCAGCAGAATATGCTGGATGCCCTGACAAAGAAGACAGACAACATTGTCATCATACTGACAGGGGGCAGTGTGTATGATCTGACGCCGTGGAAGGACAAGGTAAAAGGCATTATCTATGCAGGAATGGCCGGGGAAGGGTATGGTAAGGCTGTTGCGGATATCCTCTTTGGAAAGGCAGAGCCAGGCGGAAGGCTCGCCGAAACGTTTCCGATGGATTTCAGGCATACACCAGCGTATTTTGATTTTGCGGAGAACAGCATCGAGATGCCGAATGTAAATTATTCGGAGGGGCTGCTGGTCGGATACCGCTGGTATGATACCCGGAATCTGCCGGTGTTGTATCCTTTTGGACATGGCCTGAGCTACACGACATTTTCCTATACAGATCTAAAGCTGAGCAAGGATACCATGAACCCGGACGAGGAGCTGAAAGTCAGCCTGTCAGTGACTAATACGGGTGACCGGAAAGGCAGTCAGGTGATCCAGCTGTATGTCCACGAGAGGGGCGGACTGCTGAAACGGCCGGAAAAGGAACTCCGGGATTTTGCAAAGGTGGTGCTCGAGCCGGGAGAGACAGGGAGCGTGGAGTTCACACTTTCGAGGAAAGATTTTGAGGTATACAGTGAGGCGCTGCACAGATGGGGTGTACAGGCGGATACCTACGATATCCTGCTGAATACGTCTGCGGCAGATTCTGTCGCCTCCGGCAGCGTGCGGATCGTTGACGGGGATCAGATGTATTATTTTACAGAAATGTCGCCGTTGGTGTGGTTTGTCCAGTGCCCAGCGTTCCACGAGTATCTGAAAGCGCACGTGGAGACATGGAAACAGGATTTCTTTGTCATGGAAAAGACGGATTTTCTGGCGTTGATCCTGCCCCTGCCGTTTTACCGAATGGCGGAGCCGCTGCAGGGGGAGGCGCTGCTGTCCAAAGAGCAGGTGCAGGAGATCATCGCACATTGCAATACATATATGCAGAAAATGAAATGAATGCTTTTTCATACTTAAGATAGAAATCTGTGGATGAAAACACTAAAATCGGATGTGGTTAACAGGATGACTGTAAGTTTTTTTGGCAAAACATCATTTTGACAATATATTTTTTCTGTATTCAGACAGCGAAATACCAGAGTACTTCTGAAAGGTTTTCCGAAAAACACTGGAATCATAATATCCCAGCTGACTTGCGATCTTTTCTATTGTCAGCTGGGGTATTTTTAATAATTCTGCGGCGTGTTCCATGCGCAGCTTCAGGATATTTTCACTGAAGCTCATTCCCGTCGCGGAATGTATGATTCTCTGCATCTGGCGCTCGCTGAAATTGAAAAAGGCTGCGAGCTGGCTTAGTTTCAGGTTTGCATAGTTATTCTGCATATATTGTAGAATGTAAATGGTAGTTTCATTCATGACAGAAGGGTTGATATAAGGAATGATGATGTTCTGTTCATGATTTCGGAGCAGCGTTACAAAAAGATGAGAGATCATGGCAGTCAGCATGGTATTTTTATATCGTTTGTTCCGGTTGTATTCCTGATATATGGTTAAGATTCCGTTTTGTATCTCATCGTCATTTCCTGTCTTGAAGAGCAGGTAAGGGAGATCGGACTCATGATAGAGGGATCTAATGAAAAAGTTATAGATTAAGTTACTTTCTGGGAGCAGGTTCATAAAGTGTTGTTGGAATGTGCTGGTTCGCACTAACAGGTTAATAGCAATCGTTTCGTCATTCGACACAAACAGCGCGTGTGGTATGTCAGGCGCAATGATATACAGATCGCCCTTGTAAAGAGAGAGCGTTTCTTTCTCTGTATAATGGATGCAGTTTCCGGACAATACATAGGTCATTTCAAAAAAGATGTGTTTGTGTTTGTGGGGTGGCAGATACCGCAGATGTGTAAAAACAGCGATATCCATATCTTTTTGGAAGAAAGTTTCTTCCCTCAGACAGCCGGGAGCAGATGTCTGGATTTTCTGCTGTAATGTCCCGGGAATCCGGTCCATGATGTCTTCAAAATCTGAAAATTCGAGTGGATGCACAGGTCGGTTTTTTACCCGGTTGATAAAGATATCCTTAAATACGAGTTCTTCTTCTTTTAAAGTCATATCAAATTGCATAGTCTTTCCCCCAATAAATCAATATAAACATCGTGTCGTGATTTTACCTGATATAACGTCATTATAATATCTTTTTGTCTGGATTTCAATATGGTATCCTGTTTCAAAAGCTTCCTGTATAATATAAAGTGTAAAGGGAGTTGACTAAAGAAAATACCTC